>DHOX01000092.1:113373-119233 GCA_002409785.1 Prevotella sp. UBA5379
GAGTAGTCATCGTCATGATCATGTCCGCAGAATACGCCCATCACATCACCACATTCTTTCATGGCAGCGAACATACCGGAATTGAGTTTGGGGGCGTAGGCCCTTTCCATTCTTATTCCATACATGACCACTTGTGGATTCGATACGGCTTCATTATATTCCGGTAATGGATAATGCATGAAAGCGATTGCTGGCAGAGGTTTCCCTCTGTTGGCCTTGGTATACCTGGCGCTGGTGCTTCTGTACCAGGATAGTTGGGAAAATGAGAATTCCCGATAACCACCGACATCGGGTATTTTATTAAATGAATGGGTATCAAAACAGTAAATGAGCGCTTCTGTCTGAAGACCGTTTTCTGATTTGACCGGTAAGACATAGTCCAGGGAATTGCCTCTTCTGACGGGTTGTATATCGTATGGCGTTTTCTGCATCATATCATATAAGGTAGTGGCAGATGTTCCTTGTTGGGGATCGTGGTTGCCTAAGATCATACAAAAAGGAGTTTTCTGACTACTGAAAAGGTTGAGCAGACTCTGTAGTGCCGTGTTCCCTGGTCTTGCATAGATAATATCACCTGTGACGATGATCAGGTCAGGTTTTTCCTTTCCTATTACTTCTTTAATACAATCTATTGCCTGCTGGGAAGCTGGGTTAGCGGGTTGATAATGAAGATCGGTAAACTGAACGATCTTAAATTGCCCGTCATGGAACTTGAGACCCTGGGCCTGTATGCTGAGTACGATCAGACAGAGCAGAGAAAAAATGAAACTTGTTTTTTTCAACATATCTTACTCGTTTTCGCTTTTGCAGATTTATGTAGTCTTATAAGGACTTGATAGGTAGTCTGTTCCGGACGTTTTTAATTCGGTACAAAAGTATATAAAAATGATGAGAATAATTCGCTTTTCTCGTTTTTTTCAGTCTGTAGCAGTTGGACCAGATATGTTCACCCCAAATGCTTGGCATTGTTAGCAAGAAATACGCCGATCAGAATCAATCCTCCTCCAAGACAGGCAATTGGTGTTAAAGGCTCGTTGAGGAACAGGGCACTTGCTATTACCGTCGTAATTGGATTTAGATAAATATAATTGGAAGCTTTTAGTGCGCCAATCTTGCCAATAACCCAGTTCCATAACAGAAAACAGATAAAGGAGGCAACGATCCCTAAGAAGAGAAGGTTAACCCATACTTCAGTTTTTCTGAAGTGGTCTAAAGGAAAATTCCAGTGCTGGAAGAGGAATACCGGAAGGATGGTAATAATGCCATAGAAGAACACTTTCCGGGTAATGAATAGGGCTGAATATTTTTGGGATGCCCGTTTCATCACCAGACTATATACAGCCCAGCAGATGGCTGCCGTGAGTGCCAGTAAATCTCCCGACGGACTGAGGTGCAATACAAAGTGTCCATTGAATATGACGGCTCCTACTCCGGCCAAGGCGGTCAGTGAACCGATAATCAGGAGTGAAGATGCTTTGATGCTTTTGATGAAGGTAATCGCCAGACAGGTCGTAATCAATGGTGCCGTGCAGACGATAAAGGCGACATTATTTACATAGGTGAGCCCTACAGCCGTATTTTCGGATAAGAAATACATGGATCCACCGGTAACACCAAGAACCAGCATTGTTAGCTCGTCGGTCCAACTTTCACAGAAAATCTTTTTGGGTGAAATCCACCAGATGCATAGATAAGCCAGCAGGAAGCGGACAATAAAGATTTCCTGCGGCTCTAAACCGTCCCGTAGTAAATATTTGGTGTTTACAAAAGTGCAGCCCCAGCAGGCTACTGTTATTACTGCAACAAGATGGGCAAAAATGATGGAGTTGTCCTTTTTGCTGGTTGGTTCTTTTCCTCCATTTTCTGATTGTCCGGCAACTTTTACAGATTCATTCTCCTCTCTTTCTCCTTGCTTGTTTCTCTCTTTTTCCATCCAGTATTTCCTTATTCGCGGCAAAGTTACGCAAAAAATAGGAAATGAGGAACAATAGACTACTGTATTTTGTCCCTTGAGGAACTCCGGGTTAGCTGAGATCTGAAAAGACAGGAAGGGCTGAAGTCGATGTTTCTATGAAGATAAACTTTAGAAAATATGGGAATATGCCTATAAATGCTTTTAGATTCCCTTGGACCGGTTGACCATAAATACTCCCAGAAGAATGAGTGCACCTCCTGCGAAGGCAATGGGGGTCAATGGTTCTTTGAGGAATAAGGCACTGAAGATAACGGTGGAGATCGGATTCAGATAATTGTAATTGGCGGTTTTCAATGCTCCTATCTTTCTGACAGACCAACTCCACATCAGATAGCAGGCAAAGGAAGCGACCACTCCGAGAAAAAGAAGGTTCAGCCAGATTTCCGGTTTCTCAAAATTTCTCAGTGGAAAACTCCAGTGCTTAAACAGGAATACGGGAAGGATGGTAACCAGTCCGTAAAAGAATATTTTACGAGTGATAAATGTGGCGGAATATCTGTCTGAGGCACGTTTGATGACCAGACTGTAGATTCCCCAACAGAAGGAGGCCAATAGGGCAAGGGCATCTCCTGACGGATTGAGATGGAGTACAAAATGCCCGTTGAAAATAACTATTGCCACTCCTGCCAGAGCAATGGCGGAACCTGTAATGAGTTTCTGTGAAACTTTTACGTTCTTCAGAAAGATAGTTGCAAAGAAGATGGTAAACAGTGGTGCCATACAGATGATAAACGACACATCGTTTACAAAAGTAAGTTGGACGGCTGTGTTTTCTGCCCAGAAATAAAGAGATCCGCCTGTGATCCCTAACAAGAGCATCGTCAGTTCATCTTTCCAGTTGTTGCAGAACAGTTTTCTGGGTGAGATAAACCAGATGCAAAGATAGGCCAGAAGAAAACGGACGAAGAATATTTCATGTGGCTGCATTCCTCCTATCAATAAATATTTGGTGTTTATAAACGTGCCACCCCAGCAGGCAACGGTCAGAATGGCAACGGCATGACCTGTCCATTTTGACTGGTCTTTCGTATGGATAATATGCCGTAAGTTCTGGATCCGTACCATTGTCATCGCAATAGATTTTTGTTGACGCATTTGTTCTTCCTTCTTGCTTTTCATCTCTTTCTTTGCTTTCCAAGGCAAAGATACAAAATAATATCCACATATAACATAAAAATGCAAATAAAATTCATTTCCGAGCCGTTCTGCCCCGGCTAATAAGAGGAGAAATGTGAAATAGTGTACAATAAGTCTTTTTTATTTTGGGAATTTGAGGGATTTCACGTAATTTTGGCTATAAAAAGACAAATATGGATTGTACGTTCAGATTAGCTTCAGCTGCGGACTTGAATGAAATTCTTGTGATCATACGTCAGGCCAAGGCACAGATGATGAGGGAGAATAAGCATCAATGGGATGAGCATTATCCTGCGAGGATACATATAGTGAATGATATTCATTCTCATCAGGGGTATGTGCTTTGCCAGCAAGGTAAGACGATCGCTTATTGTGCTATGGTCTTCAGTGGTGAACCTGTCTATGATACTATTGATGGAAAATGGCTTTCTTCCGGACCCTATGTGGTGCTGCATCGACTGGCTGTTGCGGATGCCATGAAGCATAAGGGTGTCGCTACGGGACTGATGAAACGGGTTGAAGTCTTAGCAAAAGTAAAGGGGGTGCCCAGTTTTAGAATAGACACCAGTGAAGATAACAACTATATGCAGAAAATCTTTCATCAGTTAGGATTTTCTTATTGCGGCAAAATACAATATGTCCAGGGCTCCAGGATGGCTTTTGAAAAAATGCTTTAAAAGGTTTTTATGTATGATATTAATGAATGTTGGAGGCGGTCCGGCTAACATCAGATCCTGTGGTTTTGTCTTGCAGACAGAACAGACCTTTGGTAAGGACAGATCGTAAGAATATTGAAGGTAAGGTGATATGGCATGGAAAAGGAAGTACAGATGTGAAAGGTGTGGCTATGAAGTTGATGTCTATGAAGGGAAAGGTTTTATGGGACAGGAGATAGATATGGTCTCATGCCCGGATTGTCACACCTTGCAACCTTTAGTCGTAGGAGGAATCATTGGTGATGCGGCCCCTTCCTATAATTCTTTGGTGGGCCGGTTGTGCCTGAACTGTGGGTCTGACCGGATCAAGAAATGGGACGGCCATACTTGTCCGAAGTGTGGGGGAGAGATGAAAGAAACCGGTGAGAAAGAGTATTGGACTTAAACCATGAGGATGGTTACTGGCTCATTCCGGGAGTTGGTGAGTAGTCTCATCTGCTTCCTTTTTTTATTCCATGACAATATTCATTGCCGATGATCTTCTGAAATTCCGCCTAAGCATAACTGTGCATTCCTCCCAGAAACAGGTTGACCCCGAAATAGGTCATTAAGAGTACGAGGAAGGCTAGTATCATGTAAGCATGATAAAAGAGTGGTTTATGCAAAATCGTCAGGCCCTTGGAATGCAGGGGAATGGCATAGACCATGAAGGTGATGAGTGCCCAGGTCTCTTTCGGGTCCCAGCTCCAGTAGCTGCCCCAACTGATATTTGCCCAGATGGCGCCTATAAAAGTGCCTGTCCCGAGGGTAACTATGGCTGGGTAAAGGAATATTCGGGAAAGATCCATAAGGGTAACGGGCGGAGATTCTGGTGTGAGGTCGTGGATGGAGGAAGGATGGAGCAGGAATAATATCAAGGTTGTCAGACTACAGATAAAAGTAAGTCCTAACAGTGCGTAGCTCATCATCATCAGACTGACATGAATGCTGAGCAGGGGACTGTTCAGAACGGGCATCACTGGTCCTATAGCTGGATCCATCTGACCGATGTGACTCACCAGAAGGGAGAATCCGCTCAGCAGAAAACCGAAAGCAGAGAAAAGGGTTGCCATCCGACGGTTTGATAAGGCAGCAATAAGAGTAATCAGTATACTGAACCAGGACAGGACAAGCATTGTGTCATAGCCATTGGACAGGGGGATCGTCCCGCTGATCATCCATCGTAAGGCAAGCACAAGGGTTAGGGCTAGCTCTGAGAGAGTGAGGAGCACGGTTGCCGCAGGGGCAATGAAATGCTGTAATTTCATAGAGACTGTGATCTGGACTTTTACGGCCTGCTCCTGCTTTATCGTGTAGGTTACGATGAGGACAAAGAGCAATAGTCCTATCGTGAGATCGGTCATGGCCAGGATGGTGGTAAGGGGTATACGATTGTATACCAGTTCGGCTTGTACTTTGGTTTGACTCGGTATGGAAGCGCTTCCGTGCCTTTCCTGATATTTTAGTGTTTTATCAAGAATATGGTTGACGTTTCGTATCTGCTTCTGTTTCAGTTGGAGAGAGAGTAAGGGGAGAAGTTCTCTGATAAAGTAACGGTCTTTCTTGGAAACTGCTCTATCCAACTTGCTCACAGGTGAGTACCAGACTATCTGCCCTTGTTCTTCGGAAGGAAAGATGGTCAGAATATTTCCATGTTGGAGCTCCATTATCAGTTGTAACTTTCCGTCCAGATCAGCACAGGCTTTATGGAATCCATCTGCTTGGCCTTGAGCATATTCCTGGATGGTGGGTCCGAGTATGTAGTCGCCGTTTCTGAAGAAGTCATTTACATTTGCATATTCCGGCAGGTCAAAGCGATGGCGTATATCTGTATTCTTGATCCGGATGAACGGTTCTTGATCCCATTCAGAAGAGTAGAATATCCAACTCATCACGACCTGTTCAGCCGTCATGCCTTTATAACTTCTGCTATTATGGAGTTTGTTGGTGAAATCGAGGGCAAAAGTTTGTAAGGAACAGATCCGGTTGTCATAATTGATGAATAACCGCCCGAACTTTTTTGCTGTTTCCTGAGGGATGACGGTAGCAGCCC
>DHOX01000092.1:119447-121026 GCA_002409785.1 Prevotella sp. UBA5379
CAGACACCTTATGGAGGAGTTGGCGAAAAGTCCCTTTGGGGTCCAGTAATAGCCAGAAAAGACTGAAGAAGAGCAGGGCATAGCCGATGTAGGTAACGGTAATACCATAAGGATCCCTGCTGACACTTAGATAGCTCCCCATATTGTCTGTGTCGTAGCTGGCTTGATAAAAGCGTACACCCTTATACATGAAGATATGATTCATGGATACTTTTGCCGGGATCGTTTTCGCCCCGTCGATAATCTTGAACTTTGTGATGAAATTACTTGGTGCAGTTGTACCTTTATGATATGTGATGTTAAAGTGATCCAGACGCACCGAAAAGGGCAGGTACATGCTTTCTGGTGTACCGTCATCCTTTTGCTCTTCTACGCGGTTTGTGGGTTGGTCACCCCGCAGATACATCATTCCTTTGAATGCAAGGGTATGCGTGAGCATGGCACCGATAAGGATAATTACCATGGAAAGATGGAGAATCAACGTAGAGAGATGACGGGCAGGTGAAAGATGCCGGAAGATATAGAAAAGGCCGGTAATGATGAGCAAGGCCCACAGAAGGATAAACCACCAGGAACCGTAGAAGTACTGGTCTGTGAATGGAGTACCTTCAATGTTTTCCACAAAGGTCGCTGTGGCGAGTGCTACGATGAGCAGGATATATATGGAAATGATAGTTTTCTTGATCATATATTGGAATAATAACGGCTAAAGAAACATTTTGTTGTTCCTTTAGCCTGAAAAATCACATAGTAAATATTAAGCAGATTACATTTATATCGCATTAATGAAAGCAATGACCGCGTCACGATCACTCTTGGGAAGATTATAAAACTTTTTTGCAGCAAAAAAGGCATCACTTTCTTTGCTGTAGGCATGCCACATAATGGCTTCTGTAACATTTCGTGCACGGCAGTCATGCAGGCGACTTCCTTCACCTGTTTCTTGAGTGGACAGTCCTCGTCCCCAAAGAGGAGTAGTACGGCACCATCCTCCGCGGATGTTATTGATCATGTATAGATTGTGTTCAATAAGGTCTGTATAGGGCCAGATAGTCGTGTTACTATAATCCGGCATGCCGTTACCGATAGAACAGAATTTGCGTGATACGGGATCAATCCAACTGTTATCTTTCACAATATTCCATGACGGACGATGGCAACTTGTGCATCCCATCTTATAGAAAAGTTCTTTTCCTCTTTGTATTTCTTTGTTATCCAGATTGCGGGCTTCAGGTACTCCAAGCCCTTTATGCCAGACGGCAAAGTCATAATAATTTTCATCAGTCATTTCTTCCTGACCATTCCAGGGGGAACCGTTGACAAAGTATTTTTCATATAGGGTATGAGTCTCTGCATTGTTCTTGTTGAGGCTCAGCAATTTATTTACCATATAGGAAATGCTGTCTGTGGAACCATCTGCATAATAAGGGTGCAGGAGGGAATTGATGTTCTTGCCTTCCTGCTGTATCGTACTGATAACCTCTGCATCTTCGCTCATGTCTTTAGCCCAGGCGGCTGAACTGTAAAGATAATGACGGTCTGACCGTGTAACATTCGTAATGTTCCACATTGCGTTGGC
>DHOX01000014.1 GCA_002409785.1 Prevotella sp. UBA5379
AAATGTGGAGCAACAAAAGAGGGTATATGGAATAGTAACTGACCAGAAAGGTGAAACTTTACCTTACGTCACTGTAGTTATTAAAGGAACCAATATCGGTACGACTACTGATGAAAATGGTATTTATGAAATTAATGTAGACGGAGATGTAACACTGATTTTTAGTTACATGGGGTTTAGAGATTATGAAGTAACAACAGCTGGAAAGACAAAGATCG
Source organism: Prevotella sp. UBA5379 (assembly GCA_002409785.1). Lineage (GTDB taxonomy): Bacteria > Bacteroidota > Bacteroidia > Bacteroidales > Bacteroidaceae > Prevotella. The sequence goes on from DHOX01000014.1 coordinate 219, forward strand.
ATGTCATCCTGTTAGAGAATACTGTAAGGCTGGAAGAGGTTGTTGTAACCGGATATAATACGGTGGAAAGAAGGCATTTAGCGTCTTCTATTGAGTCTGTAAATATGGAAAGAGTTGTGAGTCGTCCTATAGTTAAACTGGAGGAAGCTTTTGCCGGAACTATTCCCGGCGTGACTATGCTACAGGGCAGTAATCTCCCCGGATCTGTTCCAGGAAGTATCTCTATTCGAGGAGTCAGTACTCTTCAAAATGCTGCTCCTTTAGTGATTGTAGATGGTATGGAGCAGCCTCTTACCGACGTGGATCCGAATCAGATTAAGAGTATTAATATTCTAAAGGATGCTGCTGCTGCCTCTATGTATGGATCAAGAGGCGCAAACGGAGTTATTATCATTGAGACTAACAGAGGAACGACGGGGCAGTTCAGGGTGAATGTGAATTCATGGTTTGCTATTCAAAACCCTCTCAATCTGCCGAAGTTTGTAAACTCGGCCGATTTTATGAAACTCAGAAATGAAGCACATACGTTACAAGGTCAGCCTCTGCTTTATACGGATTTGGATATCAGTCAGGCAGAAGAGGGCGTTACCCCTAATACCGATTGGGTGAAAGAGATTATGGAAAGGCAAGCCACGGCTTACAATACAACGGCCAGTATTTCCGGAGGGGGAGGTGTAGGAACATTTAACCTCATGCTTGGTTATATTGAAGAGAACGGGATGAATAAGATTGAAGGTTCTGATAAGTTTAGTGCCCGTTTTAATACAAATATCAATATTGCGGACCGGTTTATTCTTTTGGCCGACTTTTATGCGCATCGATTGAAAGTAGACAGGCTTAGAAGGAACAATGACGGGCATGGATTGTATCAGATTGCCTGGAGAATGAATCCTACTCAGGGGGTGTTTTATAAAGACACGGATATCCCTAACCATTATATTCTTCACAATGATATGAACCCTGTGGCCTTTATTGATAAGGGAGGAACCTGGAACTATATGTATGATAAGAGTACGATCAATCTGCGCCCGCGTTATTATATTACGGATGATCTCAATTTTGAGGGAAACGTATCGTATATGATTGATAAATCAGCAAGCAAATGGAGACGTTTAACACATAAGTTTTTCGATGGAGACGGCAAGCCGGTGACAACATGGGGTAATGATATTGGTGCTGAACAGAACGTGAGTCAGAGCCAGTTGACCGGAAGGGCCCTGTTGAATTTCGAAAAAGAATTGAGGGGAGGTAAGGATAAACTTTATGCCGTGGGGGGGACAGAAGTAATGTCCTATATATTCACAGATTATCGGGAAATAACTAAAGCATCCTTTTTCTCCAAGCTAAACTACTCTTTTGATGACAGATATTTGCTGGAAGCAACTGTCAGAACCGATGGAAGCAGCAAGTTCGCTCCCGGCCGTCAGTGGGGTTTTTTCCCTTCAGCCTCTTTTGGGTGGAATGCTCATAATGAAGCTTTTATGAGGCCATTGAAAGAATCGGGGGCTATCTCTAATCTTAAAATAAGGGCTTCCTGGGGAAGAATCGGAAATGAGAATGTAGATCCCTATTTGTGGCAGGAAGTAGTGAATACCTGGGGATGGACTATGCGAGTGCCGAATCTGGATTTTACCTGGGAAAAGCAGAATCAAGGGAACCTTGGGTTGGATTTGGGGGTGTTGAATAACCGCTTGACAGTCACTGCCGATATTTATAAAAAGCATTCATTTGACCTGATATACTCCGACTTTCCGGTTCCGCCGTTAACAGGATCGTATTATCTGACATCCTCAGTAAATATTGGGGAGGTTGAAAACAAGGGATGGGAGATCTCGGCAAAATGGACAGACCAGCTTGATGAGTTCTCGTACAGTATAGGCGGGATGTTGTTCGACAACAGGAATCAGGTTCTTAAGGCCGGGTATAACACCACGGATACATTGATATTCAAAGGAACGAACGACCGGATTTGGTATCGGGGTATCCCCATTAATAACTATTACGGTTACCGAACCGACGGTTATTTCCAAAATCAGGAAGAGGTTGACGCAACAGCAGCAAAATTTCCCAATACGCTCCCTGGAGATATTAAGTACGTAGACCAGAACGGAGATGGTATATTAAATGATGAAGATAGGGCCTACTTAGGTGATACCGCACCTCACTACAACTATTCTGTTACGTTAGATATGCGTTACAAAAATTGGGATTTCAGTTTGCTTGGTCAAGGTGTAGGAAAGAGAGTGGGCAGACTGGGAGGTCAGGAAGGTTATCCGGTGTTTGTGGATGGAGGGAGCAATAATCTAGGTGCTCCCCGTCAATACTATGCCGATAACCGTTGGACGCCAGAGACGCCGAATAGCCGTTTCCCCCGTGTCTGGACAGGCTCAAGCACGAATACATATTTAAGTGATGTGTGGCTGAGCGACGCTTCTTTCTTCCGCATTAAATCGCTTCAGTTGGGTTATACTATACCTAAGGTGAGGAACAATATAAGAAATCTTCGTGTATATTTCAATGCTCAGGATTTTCTCACCTTTACCAATTGGGAGGGACTTGAGCCGGAGCGTGACGGTGGTAATGGGGCATACCCTAGGATGGCTACTTACAGCGTTGGTTTTCAGGTGACATTATTCTAACATTAAAACTATGCAATGATGAAAAAAATTCTATACTCAATATTAATATTGTTCACGGCAAGTGCTTGTAATGACTTTCTGGATAAAAAAGATCCTACTGCCACATCATTCGTCGAGTTCTTCAATGACGAGGAAGACTTACGAAGGGTTGTGTATAGCAGTTATCTGGATGTTTTTACACATCCAACTTCAAGAGGAATTATTTTCTATATGGATGAAGCAAAGTCGGATAATGCATACAGTAGGCTTGAAGGAGACAGGCATCAGAATATTGCCAACGGAAATTTCAACAGCAATACTTATGATTTTCTCTATTATTATGAGCTTTATATGAAACATCTGGGACGATTGAACACGTTTATTGCTAATACAGATGTGCCGTATGTGGAAGATGAGAGTGTGCGTGATAAATACCAAGGCATACTCGAAGCGTTGCGGGTGTGGCACTATTTCAGGCTGACCATGCGATGGGGGAATGTTCCCTTTGTCCTGGAACCGGCTGATCTGGAGACTGCACGTCAACCGGCCACACCCAAAGAAGAGATTCTAAAAACTTTGTTCCCTTTGGCCGACGAGATAGCAGCTAAATTGCCGTCCGATGAATATACTTCCGATAAATATATGTTCAACAGATACTCATTTAAAGCGCTTACTATGCGTTATGCTCTCTATAACGGCAGGTATGAGTTGGCTGCAAAACTGGCAAAAGAGATTATGGACAGTAAGAAATATTCCCTCCATCCGGTATATGGTGATCTTTTTAATTACCAGGCTGCAAAAGCGAATAATGAATTTATCATATGGTTTGATATGGCCAGTCACGGCAACAGCGCCACACAGTCGTTCCAGCATTTAGGGCCTCATTATAGGACAGGACCCGGACAATCATACTGTGTGCCTACGAAAGCATTGGTCGATGCTTACTGGACCGCACAGGGAAGGCCCATTGATGAATGTCCGTTGCATACTAAAGAGGAGTATGAACTAAACCCATCTCTAAACAGAGATCCCCGTTACAGTGCGTCAATTATGGGTCATGGAGATAATTTTTATGGTGAGGAAATAGATATTTACAATGAAAACTCTCCAATGTTCTATCAAAAATTGAGGTCCAGCAGAACGGGTTTCTGGTTCAAAAAGTTTGTGGATGAAACGGATGCTTTCAAAAGCGGTGGTAATATGGATTTCCCATTACTGCGTTATGCCGAGGTATTACTGACCTACGCCGAAGCAAAGATCATGCTGAACCAGATCGATGATCTGGCAAAGAAATGTATCAATGAAGTAAGAAGAAGAGCTGGTCTGGATATGAATTTTGCCGATGTTACTCTTCCTGCGTATGCTTCGTATACTCAACAACAGTGGGTTGAGTTGATCCGGAATGAACGAAGGTTGGAACTTGCTGCAGAAGGTCAACGTTATGATGATATTATCCGTTGGAAGATTGCAGAGAATGTTTTAAACAAGCCGGCAGAAGGACATACGAAGATCGTTGAGGGACGTAAGGAAACATTAAAGGTGGAGGACCGGTCCTTTAAACCCCACAACTACCTATGGCCGTTCCATGAGAACAGCCTGAAAGTGGAACCGGGACTTGTCCAAAACCCCGGATACTAAGATATG
>DHOX01000043.1 GCA_002409785.1 Prevotella sp. UBA5379
GGCGATGACTGCTGCCAGTCCATAGCAGATGCCCAGTCGTGGCAGGACGCCCAGGATGCGTAACTGACCAAACGTGTTGGCGGAAACAGAGAGGCGTTGTGCAAATGATAATTGGGCATTAATGGGATTTTCCATCCCTCTGAAAAACATGACGAGCCAAGTGATGGCCAGACCGATGAACCAAAGCAGCAGGGCTCTTTTAAGAATCTTCCGTGCACACTTCCAGGACCATTTAAACTCGAATTTGCGGAGAGACAGATAAGTAGTGATCCCCATGATGAACATGAAGAAAGGAAACACTAAGTCTGTCGGGGTCAGTCCCAGCCATTCAGAATGCTGCAAGGGGGCATAGGTCTGAGGACCGCCCGGATTGTTGACGAGGATCATCCCAGCTATGGTGACCCCTCTAGATATGTCGAGAGCCAGAATTCTCTGATTGTGTTGTGTGGTACTTTCATCCATTTTATTTATGACTTGATTGTAAGTGACATTTTGGGGATATGGCTTATTAATTATAGGTCTGTTTTTTTATGATGTGATATTTAGGGTTGTAGTGGTTGTGTGGTTTCTGCTTTCTCTTAACCGATTAGGCTAAGAAGAAAGCAGAAATTCACGATTCACTTTATTTATAACGACCAGTATCCCACCAGACACGCACGTTTGGACCATCTCCCTGACCGTTATTTAATTTCGAACTTGTAGCGTTTTCAGCGTTTTCTCTTCTTTCGGAATCAGGATACCGAAGTTTTTTTATAAACTGTCCCTTTGAAGGATCTATTGTGGTTTCTTCGCTGTGTAATACAGGGATTAATTTAGGATAGCCGGTTCTTCTACATTCTGCCCATGCTTCAATGCCATTAGGATAAAGAGCTATCCATTTTTGTGTGGCAATTTTTTCTAATTTTTGTTCATAAGTATCATTATCATCCCATGCAACGTCACCAGTAGTCATATAAATCTCATCGTTTGTTGTTGGAGAAAGCGCTGCATTAGAAAGGAATGAACGCTCGTCAGCTAGCGATGCTGTTATTCCTGAATAATAGTTTTCTTTTGCATTACCTGCACCTGACCAACCTAATAAGGCCGCTTCGGCTTTTAAGAAACAGACTTCACTATAAGTCATAATCTTTAAAGGTAAGGTTACCGTAGTATTCAATACGTCTGATGTAGGTGTATCAAGACTATTCCATTCAGGATATGCTTGTAAGCCTAAGCAAACGGAATGTCTTGTTGCTGCATTGTCTGGTAAGCCGATTTCGGTAGAACTCATTCCATTAGGTAAACCTGCAAATTGTTCTCCCGTATAGTTAGACAAGGTCCCGTCCTTTTTTGCTGCAACATAATCTTCGGCTTGACCGAACCATAAACGCATTCGTGGATCTTCTACAGTACTTAGATGCTTTAATATTTTTTCCATCTCAGCGCTCATTGTAAATTCATGCCATGTGCTCATCATGTAGAGTGGATTCCCCCATCCCCATGCACCTTTACCGTTGCATGTCATATATGCATTATCACTGTTACTTTCCATTATTCCAGCTTTTAATGCCGCTTCTCCTTCTGTCTTAGCCCAACTGGGATCTTTAAAAGATATACGCAGGGCATATCGCAATCTCAGAGAGTTGGCAAAACGAATCCATTTTTGAATATTTCCTCCAAATACTAGGTCATTGTCACTCGTAACGGTTTCCTGTTCACTATTGTTTTGATTAAGGACTTCTACCGCTTCTGTGAGTTCTTTGAAAATGTCTTTGTAAATAGAGTCTTGTGGGTCGTATTTATTTTGACTTTCTCCTAATCCTGCTGTGGTATAAGGTATATCGCCATATATATCTGTCATACTTGCAGTTTCATACGCTAATGTAATGCGCATCATTTGATATAAATTAATCTCAGAGGACTCTTTGCTTGCAATTTCCTTTGCCACTTTCAGGTGCTTTAATGTCGTATAATATGGAGTCCAAAAACCACCAGTAGACCAACTGTCATTATATCCATATCGATCTGTGGAAAATGCAGTTTGAGTATTGGCAAAATATTGGCAATAGCGTTGTGCATATAGATTGTCTCCAAGTTGGTAAGGTGTCGCACTTAAATGTGCACCGACTTCTTGTACATAAGGTAATATATATTTAAGACTTGCGTTGGTTACAGCCCCAGGGTTAGTGTTCATCGAATCAAATCGTCCTGTACAACTGGAGAAAATAACAATACTAAAACTTATGGAAAATAGAAAAAATAATCGCTTCATAATTTAAGGATTTTAAAATTTAACATTTAATGAAAATCCAAATGTTCTTGTCGGTGGCATAGAGCCATATTCAAATGCTTGGGCATAATCTGCATTTGAAAGTGCTGATTCTGGATCAACCGGAGCCTTTTTGTAAATATAAAACAGATTTCGTCCTACAACAGAAATCTTTGCAGATTGTATCTTTAAAGGTTTTAGCCACATTTGAGGTAATATCCATCCTAAGGATATTTCTCTCATTTTTATATATGTGCCTTTATACATAAATTCCTCAGCAACTCCTGATGAACTGCCTACTTTTGTGTAAAATTCCTGTGCAGTTATTTCTTTCTCGTTCTTTTCTCCTGTAGATTCTACTATTCCATCTACAACCATTTTATCACGACCTTGCAATGTCCTTTTTGATGTTCCAGAAGAGCATGCATTGGCGTCTGTCATAGAGATAAAATCTCCACCATAGCGCATATCAATTAACGTGTTAAAAATTATTTTCTTCCATTGCAATGTCGTAGTCAAAGAACCTGTCCATTTTGGCATCATATTTCCTATGATTTTATCGGTTTCGGTTAATGGTAAGCCGTCATCTCCGATGAGTATTTGCCCGCTTGAATTTCTTTTATAGGCATTCGTTGCAACAATATCTCCATATTCATGCCCTTTGTCTACCACTACGGAAGCAATACTTGTACTACCTAAAGTGTATCTTGTTACTCCTCCACCTAGAGATATACATTTTGTTCTATTTAGCCCCCAATTCAACGTTATATCCCATTTCCAATCTTTTTTCTGAATAGGTGTTCCACTGAGAGTTAATTCATAACCATAACTCTGAATCTTACCTGCATTGATAACTTTGGATGTGTATCCTGAAGGGATTGGAGTGTCTATTGCTAAGATCTGATTTGTAGTGATACTTTTATACCATGTAAAATCTCCACTTAACCGATTATGAAATAGACGCCATTCTAAGCCGGCTTCATAAGAATTTGTACTTTCAGGTTTTAAATTATTTAAAGGCATTTCGTCTGGTAGTTGCATCTCCAGAATAGTTCCTCCATTAACTAAACTCGAATATTTAGTATAAGTATAAGAAAGTCTATAAGGATCAGTATCATTTCCAACTTTTGCCCAAGATGTACGAGCTTTTAAGTAATCGATCCAATTTGGCAATTTCATCATTTCAGATAATATCCCACTTAAACTAATTGAAGGATAAAAGTAGGAACGGTTGGCCCTGGGTAAGGTTGATGACCAATCATTACGTCCTGTTAAATCTAGATACATCATACTTTTAAATCCAATTGAAGCATTTCCAAGAACTGATTGTATTTCTTTCTTGTAAAAAGATTCTGATGCTTCGCGTGTATCTCCGTTACTCATCCATGCAAAATCTTGGATTAAAAATTGTCCAGCGCTTCCGGATAATCCTTCATATTGCTGATTTTCAATGGATGTTCCTAAATTTGCAGATGTGGAGAATTCTCCAAAATTTTTATTGAAATTCAAAATTAGATCACTCGTAAAATCTTTATGTGTTGTTTCACTATGTGCATACTCTGAAGCCACTGAGCCGTCCGTTTGATGTAAAGCATAATTTCTGTATTGATCATTATACCAATCAATTCCTACTCTTCCAGTAAGATTTAAGTAATCTGTAATTTTGATTGATGTTCGTATTAATCCTAATATCCTGTTCCTTACATTCTTGTTACCATTGGAGGGTAATATCATTCCATAAGGATTAGAATAATTCTCAGAGGCACCAGCCCAATTCTTTATTTGACCATTAGATTTATATATATCATTACTTAAATCTGATAAGCGAATACTACGAGGCATAGTTATAAACTGTGACATCAAACCATAGCTGCCTTGTCCCGGAGTGTTGTTCGTAAGTTCTCTAATGTAATTTACTTTTGTGTCAATTGTTAAATATGTATTTTTAAATTCAGTATTTGAATCAAAATATTGTCTGTTTATAGAATGGTTGGGAACAATACCCTTATTTCGACTATCTGTGAAAGATAAACGTCCTGTTAGATTTTTACTACCTGCTGTAGCTGTTAAAGAATTAGTGTACATTACTCCAGTATTAAAAAAATCAGAGATATAATCTTTTTGAGGTAGCATCTTGTACTGTTCATAATTATCTCCATAGAGTGTTTTATGCCAATTATCTATTAATTGTCCCTGCATTTTAGGTCCCCAACTGCCTTTTGATGAAATATTGAATTCTCCTCCAGAACCTTGCCCATATACATTTTGAAATTTATAGGGATTATAAACAGTGTTAAATTGTATGTTGCCAGTATATTCCAAATGTAAGGGTTGTCCTTGTACTCCTTTTTTTGTGGTAATCACGATTGCTCCGTTTTCAGCTCGTGAACCATATAATGCTGCTGCATTGGCACCTTTCAGAATTGAAATATTCTCAATATCTTCCGGATTAATTTGATTTGCTGCACTTGCGAGATCACTTCCACCATATTCTGTGACATCTCCAGATGAATCATCATTAATGGGCATACCATCAACAACCCAGAGTGGTTGGTTCTTTCCACTCAATGAATTGAGACCTCTTAATATAACTCGTGTTGATCCTCCTAAACCAGAACCGGATTCTGAAATTTGAACTCCAGCAATTTTACCTTGTAACATATTACTGAGGCTAATAGATCTGTTTTCCGTAAAGCCTTCAGTATTAACTTCCTGTACGGCATATCCGAGAGCTTTTTTCTCGCGCTTAATGCCTAAAGCTGTAACAACGACTTCATTGAGGGATGAAGAAGCTGGACTAAGTGTTATTTTTAATTTATTTTCTTTTCCAATATAGGCAATCTTGTTTTTATAGCCTATATAGCTAATAATGATACTATTAACGCTTTCTGGAATGCTAATAGTAAAAAAACCATTCTGATCAGAAATAGTGTGAAGGTTTGTCCCTTGGACTTGGATAGTGGCTCCAATTACTGCGGAGCCTTGTTCATCTAGAATAAATCCAGAAACATTTTTGTAATTTTGTTGTTGTAATGCTTGAATATTAATGCTTTTTGCTTTAATTGGAGATACAATGAATGTCACAAACCCTGTGACCATGCATACTAAGAAAAATCCAGCGAACCTTCTACATTGTGTAATGTTCTTTTTCATAATAATAATAATTAGAGCACATGACTAAATTTGTAGCGAGTAAATCTTTTATTTATCAGGCAATGTTCAAATGATATATTGGTCTTATATTTTGCCGTTAAAGACAACTTGAGAGGATTTTTGGCAGTTTCATAAAAGGCTTGCCAATTTTAGAATGATTCAAATCGTTGCACTTCTGCAGGTGCCGTATTAGTGAAAACTTATAACTTTCTCCCAATCTTCTGGGTTAATAATTAAATATATTATTATAGGGTTACTAATTAATAATTTTGTTATTATATAGCTGCAAATATATATATTATTTTAATAACTAGATATGATTTAGATGTATTTTTTGCTTTAGTGGCGATAATTTATATGATGTTAACATTCTGAATGAATCATAAGGGCATTTGGTTCTGATAAGTGCTTTGCTGGTTTACACCTATTATATTATTAAATATGCTATTTGACCCTTTATATTGATTCTCGGATTTCATCAGATTGATTTTTAAATTCACATAAATGCTTTTAAATTTTTCAGATTCACGAATAATGTTTATCTTTGTAAGATAAGATAATCAGACCGTTTGTTGAAGACGATTTCTTTATTTTTCTATAATACCGAAAAATATTAACAATAACAGATATGAAATATAAAGCCCTTTTTCTTCTGGGTTTATCCCTGTTTACTTCAGCTAATATTATGGCTAAAGATATTAATTATACGAAAGGAATAGGTGTTTATCCTGGTGATCCTGCTGAGAATAAAGCTCCAGTACTGGAAAAAGATTTTGTTTATAGGAATGTTGCTTTGAACAGGGCAGCTTATGCTTCTTCGTCGTTTGATTACAATCTGACGGCGCAGTTGGTTACGGATGGAATTATATCTTCGGGTGAACCGGCTACGATTACAGTCTCGACGGATAAGGGCGTGCTTGATTTACGTGATCAAGCCAAGACCTTTGATGGAAATGTTCACTCCAGCAATGTTCTTATGGGAGATCATTCGTTCATCCAGTATGATTGGACCGGAATGAAGGTTGATGTGACATCCTTACATATTTTAGGTGAGGTAGCTTTTGATCCGCAAATTTCTAAAAGTGGATATCAGATTCAGGTTATGGCTTCGAATGATGGAAATCATTGGAGAGAGATAGGAAAGTTGGAAGGAACTGATTTGCCTGGTGAAGCCACTCAGCAAATGGTAAGTTCTGATCCGAACAAGCAGGAAGCGGTTGAAAAATTGCCATTGAGAGAATTAAATATGGAATTGCCCATTGACTCTGCCGGAGAGTTTAGGCATTTAAGATTGAATTTCCTGATGCCTGGTTGTGCCTATTGGCGTATCTATGAGATTGGATCCATGCAGAATGGCCATTTTGTCAATGAGAGTTGGATGCCTTCCTATCATTTTAATAGTGTCTGGATCTCAAAAAAATTAACAGGTCTCACTGATCAGGCACAATGGTTGAAAGTAGATTTAGGGACAGAGGTCAACTTTGATAAGGTAAGGCTATACTGGCTTCATCGTCCATTGTCTGGCAGGATTGAAGTTTCAAAAGATGGCAGAAACTGGACGAATGTGGCTGATCTGCACCAGGGGAACAGCCTGACGGACAGTTTGTCCTGTAATGGATACGGTCGCTATGTGCGGCTCCTTATGGAGAAGCCAGATGAATCACAATGTTACGGGCTAAAGGAGATTCAGATTATGGGGAAAGGCGGGTTGAGTGTAGCTGAGAAGTCTCCTATGTCTTTGACCGTTAACGCCTTACGGTTGAATCAGTCTGATTTCCAGTTGGATCGGGATTGGATCTTGCGGCGTGATAAAAATTCACAATGGGTTCATGCCACGGTGCCGGGAACAGTTCTGACGAGTTATATGAATATTGGGGCGGTTCCGGATGATCGCTATGACAATAATATGCGCCAGATATCCGAATCCTTCTTTAACTCTGATTTCTGGTACCGTAATACTTTTAAGATTGCTAATCTGAAGCAATCAACAGGGGATACCAGGTATTATCTGAATTTTGATGGTATTAACTGGAAAGCTGTCGTTTTTCTGAATGGGAATCATTTAGGAAATATTGATGGTGCTTTTATCCGTGGACGTTTCGATGTGACGAAATATTTGAAAAACGGTGAAAACAAACTTGAAGTCAAGGTAATTCATAATGCTCATTTCGGGCCAGTGAAAGTGAAAAATGAGGAAAGTACCGACTTGAATGGAGGCATTTTAGGTGCGGATAACCCCACTTTTCATGCATCAATCGGGTGGGACTGGATTACCAGTACTCCTGGCCGGGATGTGGGTATCTGGAATGATGTATATCTTTCTGCGGATAAGGGGATTCATCTGCATGATCCGGTAATTACTACAACGCTGGATCATCCGGATACTCTGGCTACAATGACACCGAGGGTGTTGGTAAAAAATGAATTGAATACTTCTCGTACGATAATGCTGAAGGGATGGATAGGTCCTGTTTCCTTTGAGAAAAAGGTGGATATTCTTCCTCTTGAAGATAAAGAAGTGAGTTTCTCTCCGGATGAATTTTCACAGTTGAAGAACCGGAGGATGCATTTGTGGTGGCCTAATGGCTATGGAGAGCCCTATCTGTACCGGGCGGGCTATGTGATATCCGTGATTGACGGAAAGAGACCTGATCCGATCAGAAATGATTCCCTGACGTATCAGGGAGGTATTCGTGAAGTTGCCTATAAAAATATGAATACCGTCCTTACTATGTATGTCAACGGAAAACGTTTCGTTCCGCTGGGGGGAAACTGGGGCTTTTCGGAAATCAACCTTAACTATCGTGGCCGTGAATATGACACGGCTGTAAGATACCACAAGGAGATGAACTACAACATGATTCGTGACTGGGTAGGTCAGATTGGTGATGATGAGTTTTATCAGGCTTGCGACAAATATGGTATCATGGTCTGGCAGGATTTCTGGCTGGCAAACCCGTGGGACGGACCTGATCCCTATAATGATCAAATGTTCCTGGCTAATGCGAAAGACTATATCTTGAAAATTCGAAATCATCCGAGCATTGGACTTTATGTCGGACGTAACGAAGGAGATCCTCCTGCTTCTCTTAATGAACCTTTGCAAGAAGACGTAAAAGCACTGCATCCTCAGTTGGGTTATATCCCCAATTCTGCTGATCATGGGGTATGGGGGCATGGACCTTATGGAGTGAAACCAGCGTCTTTCTATTTCTCACATTTAAATGATAAACTCCATTCTGAAAAGGGAATGCCGAATGTGATGAACTATGAGAGTTTATGCCGGACTTTGAAACCGGATCACCTTTGGCCGCAAAATATTGCCTGGGGACAGCATGATTATACTTTGCGTGGAGCACAGAATGGACAATCCTTCAATGAAATACTGCTCAAGCATTTTGGCCCTGCGAAGAGTGCAAAACAGTTTACGGAACAGGCCCAATGGCTGAATTATGATGGCCATAGGGCAATGTATGAAAGTGCCGAGGAGAATCGTATGGGTCTTCTTATCTGGATGAGTCATCCTTGCTGGCCGACAATGGTGTGGCAGACCTATGACTATTTCTTTGAACCTACAGCAGCTTACTTTGGCATTAAAAAGGCGTGTGAATCCTTGCATGTTCAGTTTAATCCGGTAAAAAAAGTTGTAGAAGTGGTCAACTTGTCAAAAGGCAACCAAAATCATCTTATCGTAAAGGCACAAATTCTGAATATGTATGGGAAACAACTCTTTGAGAAATCGATCCCTGTAACTATTATGGAGGATGAGACGAAAGAGGTATTACCACTTGATCTTCCTGATGAAGACGTGTATTATATCCGTCTGACCCTTTCTGACCAAAAACGTCCGATCTCGGAGAATTTTTATGTCGAAGGAAAAGTGGAGGATGACTGGAAGGCTTTGAATACACTTCCTGCAGTGCGTATAAAATCGAATGAAAAGTTTAGGAAAGTAGGGGATGAATACCAGGGGATCGTAACTGTCAGTAATCCGAATTCTACCCCTGCAATGATGATCAGATTAAATCTTGTAGGTGCAGATGGCGTTCAGATCCTTCCGGTAATTTATAGTGATAATTATTTTCATTTAATGCCTGGAGAACGGAAAACGGTTCATGTCAGCTACCGGATAGCTGATGGCAGGGGAACCACTCCTTATGTGAGAATCAGTGGATTTAACCTTTTAGGCAATACAGTGAGGTAACAACCTGTTCCGTTCGACATGCTATTTTATTATCCCCCGGTCATTTGGAGTGTCAGATGACCGGGGGGTTCGTTGTTGGGCGTAGCGAGGTTAATTTAAACGGGGCTGCATCTTTCGACACAGCCCCGCAGCAAACTTTAACAACCCATAGAAATGATGGGTCATTAACTGAGTTTTATCTTATAAAGAGTAACTCTCGATATTTAGGCAAAGTCCAAAGTTCATCACTTACGAGAAGTTCAAGGTGGTCAATCTGATAGCGGATTTCTTCCATCTTAGGAGCAACTGTATCATGATAAGAGACTGCTTTTGTGCGTGGATCCTCGATCTTGTTAGCCACTTTACGCGCATTGATCAGTTCTTCCACACCCGTTTCTATTTTCTGGTTTCGTTCAGCAATTTCCTTGATGAGTTTGACATTGCGAGAGGTGAGTTCTTTTCCTTCTTCGCGTCCGAAAATGTCAATCATGCTTTCTACATTTCTTGCCAGTTGACTTTGGTAATGGGTGGTAACCGGAAGAATATGGTTCATGGCAAGGTCTCCCATGACACGGGCCTCGATCTGAATCTTTTTAGTATAAGTCTCCCATTTTACTTCATCACGTGCCGTGAGTTCATTCTCACTCAACACCTTCTGGCCTTCAAACATCTTGATGCTGTCTGCGTCCAGATAACGATCGAAGCATACCGGGCAGGAAGGTTCACAGTCCAGTCCACGTTTTTTAGCTTCAGTAATCCACTCGTCGCTGTAACCATTACCCTCAAAATGGATGGGTGTTGAAGTCTTAATATCCTCGCGGATAATATCAAGTATGGCAGATGTCTTTTCTTCCCCTTTGGCAATCAGTCCGTCTACACGATTCTTGAAATTTGTCAAGGCCTCTGCAACAGCTGTGTTAAGTACGATCATGGCAGAGGCACAGTTGGCTTCTGATCCTACTGCACGGAATTCAAAACGGTTACCAGTGAAAGCGAAGGGTGATGTCCGGTTACGGTCAGTATTATCCTTGAAAATTTCAGGAATTTCCGGAATGTCCAGAGTTACCCCCTCTTTGCCCTTGAGTTTGAAAAGGTCCTTCTTGTCAGAATTCTCAATATGGTTCAACAGATCACTTAATTGTTTGCCTACGAAGGCAGAGATGATGGCGGGAGGTGCTTCATTCGCTCCCAGACGATGAGCGTTGGTAGCACTCATGATAGAAGCTTTGAGGAGTCCGTTGTGTTTGTATACGGCCATCAGGGTTTCTACGATGAAGACTACAAAGCGAAGGTTATCCATAGGTGTCTTACCGGGCTTATAAAGTAAGATGCCCGTATCAGTGCTCAAACTCCAGTTGTTATGTTTCCCACTGCCATTGATGCCGTCAAATGGTTTTTCATGCAGGAGAACCTGGAAACCATGTTTGCGGGCCACCTTTTTCATGAGAGACATTAGCAGCATGTTATGATCGACAGCAAGGTTACATTCTTCAAAGATAGGAGCCAGTTCAAACTGATTGGGAGCTACCTCGTTATGACGGGTCTTGCAAGGGATACCGAGTTCTAAGGCCTGTATCTCCAGGTCTTTCATGAATGATTGGACACGTTCCGGGATACTCCCAAAGTAGTGATCATCCATTTGCTGGTTCTTGGCGGAGTTATGTCCCATCAGTGTACGTCCCGTCATGATCAGGTCAGGACGAGCTGCGAAAAGATCTGAGTCAACAAGAAAATATTCCTGTTCCCAGCCTAAGTTTGCATGACACTGTTTGACGTCAGAGTTGAAATACTGACACACATTAGTGGCGGCTACATTAACTGCATGTAAGGCACGGAGCAGGGGAGCTTTATAGTCCAGAGCCTCACCTGTATAGGAAATGAAAATGGTAGGAATGCATAGGGTGTCATCCATGATGAAGACAGGTGATGTAGGATCCCATGCCGAATAGCCTCTTGCCTCAAAGGTGTTGCGGATACCACCTGACGGGAAACTGGAAGCATCCGGTTCCTGCTGGACCAGAAGTTTGCCGGAGAATTCTTCGATCATTCCACCTTTGCCATCATGCTCAATGAAGGCATCATGTTTCTCGGCTGTACCTTCGGTCAAAGGCTGAAACCAGTGTGTATAGTGAGTAACACCGTTTTCCATAGCCCACTCTTTCATGCCTCCGGCAACTGCATCAGCAATAGAACGGTCCAGACGAGTTCCATGGTCAATGACATCAGTAAGTTTCCTGAAAACATCGGCAGGAAGATATTTGTACATCTTAGCCCGATTGAAGACATACTTGCCGAAGTATTCGGCTGGTCTTTCGGCTGGAGCTTTTACTTCCAGAGGCTTTTTGCGTGATGCCTCTGCGACTGCGTCAAATCTTAAGTTCATGTCTTTTAGCATTTTTGTGGTCCTTCCGTCCTTTTCAGATGGATGGGGTGTCCCATTATTAATAATCTCTCTTTATAGAATGACAGTTTGATAACTGTACTTTTAAAGTTTATTAGAACAGCATCCTGGCTTTTACTCGTTCCTCAAGGCCGTAAAGTAAATCCAAATATAAAGTATGCTTTTTCATTACTTGGATTGGCTGTTATCTGTGCGAAAACCGGCATCGTAAAAGATGGCGTAATGGTAATCACTTTTGAAGCCCTTAAACTGATATTAGTCACGGAAACCCCTTTTGAGTCAGCATAGAAACTTGTTCGGTAGGGTACCGCTCCCAACGTAGTGTTCCAGTCTAAATCTGCGAAGGTAAAAGGTGCATTAATTTCCACGTAGGAAGAGTATGCACGATTGCCTTTCTTGTTGATTCCATCATTTCCGGCAAAATTAGTATACCACTGAAATGTTACAGGTCCAAAATCGTAACCGATATTTGCCTCATATACATGACTGGTCTTGTGGGCTGCATAGCAGAAATACTGTTCATTGGGCTTGTTGAACCAGTAATTCGTAATTCCTGCATTGAATTTTCTGGTAGTGTAAGTTCCAACTATGTCGATTTCTTTAGTATCGTCCTTGTTGGATAGTCCCATATTCCCAAATACCGTCACCGATAACCCTTGATATGCAATTCTCAAAGTCGGCTGGACGGAGACATCACCTAAATCCTGACCACGCCAGATGTACCGGTTTACGAAGTCTGTAACAATTGTTCCGCTTACTCTGTCCTGTGCGTTTGCTGTTGTGGCAAGTGCTATCATTCCGATGGTCATCAAGCCTGGTACTTTCGAGCTTCTCTTCATTTTCCCTCCGATTAAGCATTTCTGTATCTTAAAATAAGAAGTTTTGAATTTCGAGAAACCAGGCAGAAGGCTACATGACGGACACTTTCAAAGAGTAGATTCCGTTAGGATGGAATCCTCTTTTTTATAGTTTGCCGGTATTCATGCAGTCAGCGATCCTTTGCATGGCCTCTTCTACATCTTCACGTTCTCCGAAAGAAGTCAGGCGTATAAATCCTTCTCCACTTGGTCCGAAACCTACACCAGGGGTACAGACGATAGATGCTCCAAACAGGAGTTGATCGAAGAATTTCCATCCTGGAGTATTTCCAGGTGTCTTTACCCAAAGGTAAGGAGCATTTACTCCACCATAAACTTTGAATCCGAGTTTTTTCAGTGCTTCGCGCATAATGCGTGCATTTTCGAGATAATAATCAATCGTTTCGCGGGTCTGTTTTTTACCTTCAGGAGTGTAAATGGCTTCTGCCGCACGTTGACTGATATAGCTTGTTCCATTGAATTTCGTACTCTGACGACGCATCCAGATCTGGTTGAGGCTCACTCGTTGCTTGCCATCTTCGGTGGCAGCTGTGACCTCTTTGGGAACTATTGTAAATCCACAACGAACACCTGTAAAACCGGCGGTCTTGGAATAGCTGTGAAATTCTATAGCACATTTTCTTGCTCCTCGTATCTCATAGATAGAATGGGGAATCTCGTCTTCTCTGATAAATGCTTCGTAAGCTGCATCATAGAGGATGATGGAGTCATTTTTCAAAGCATAGTCAACCCATTTCTTTAATTCCTCTTTTTTAAGTACTGTACCTGTAGGATTGTTCGGGTAGCAGAGGTAAATCATATCTACACGGTGGTCAGGAATCTGGGGGATAAATTGATTCTCCGCCGTACAAGGCATATAGGTGATGTCACTCCAAACACCATTCTTCAATTCTCCGGCTCTCCCCGCCATGACGTTAGAGTCAATGTAAACCGGATAGATCGGGTCGGTGACTCCTATTGTGTTGTCTCGTTGCAGAATATCCTGAAAGTTTCCCGTATCACTTTTGGCACCATCATTGATGAATACCTCACTTGGATCAATATGTATTCCTCGTGGGGCGAAATCATTTTTTACTATAGCTTCCCGCAGAAAGCCATATCCTCTTTCCGGACCATAGCCCCGGAAGGTGTCTTTATGGGCCATTTCCTCTACTGCTTTGTGCAGTGCGTCAATGACAGCAGGACACAATGGACGCGTCACATCTCCAATACCCAGACTGATGACCCGCTGTTTGGGGTGTGAAACTTTATAGGCATTGACCTTTTTGGCAATGTCGGCAAACAAATAGTTACCTGGTAATTTTAAAAAATTTTCATTTACTAATGCCATGATCGATTTCTTTTGTTGTTATAGTTTGCTGTATAATAGACAATCTTCTTCTCGAGGACAAATGAATTATAGATTAATATCGCCTTCAAAAACAAATTCAGCAGGTCCTGTCAAATAGACATGATTATTTTCTCTGTTCCATGTTATCCTGAGTGTCCCGCCATCCATAATAATGTCATTTTCTCTCATATCTCCGGAAGAGAGTGCTGCTGCAACAGCTGTCGCACATGCTCCCGTTCCGCAGGCTTGTGTAATGCCACTTCCACGTTCCCAGACCCTTGTCCGAAACTGTCCAGGCCCTGTCTTTTGTGCAAATTCAATATTGCATCTTTGTGGAAAAGCTGCGTCCCGCTCCAGTCTGCTGCCATATCGGGTAATATCCAACTTCGAAATGTCTTTGACAAAAATCACATAATGGGGATTGCCCATTGAAACAAAAATGCCATGGTCTTCGCATAGATCATCTTCAAGTTTGGGTTGATTCTTTGTGAACTGTTCAGGTACTTCCGTCTGTGGCTCTCCCATGTCAACAGTCACACTGTCCACTATACCAGATTCCTTTTTAGAAAGATGTAACAGTAACACCTTGATGCCTGATTTGGTCAAAAGACGTATAGAGGTTTTTTTTGTCAGTCCTTTTTCATAAAGGTATTTCCCAACACAACGACTGCCGTTTCCACACATCATCGCTTCAGAACCATCGGCATTGAAAATACGCATAGAGAAATCCGCACCTGTTTTTTCGTCGGGTTTACCAATTAGGATTAGTCCGTCACTACCGATCCCTGTGTGGTATGAACTCCATTTAATTGCCTCAGACTCCGGATTTGGGATGGTATATAATATGGTGTTTACGTATATGTAGTCATTGCCCGCACCTTGCATTTTGGTAAAATGAATGGATTGTGACATAATGTTATCTTTTTGTCTTAAAATATTAATGATCATTTATATCTCGATGCAAATATATAACGTTTTGTTTAAATATAAAATAAATCCAGCACAAAAATGATTAATTTTTTAATCAACTTCCTATTTGTTATTTATTATCGTTATTTGGTTATATATTGATACGTAGATAATGCATTTATGTTACGATATGTAACTATAGTAAAATTATTTATATCAAAAAGACGTTTACTTGCTTATTTTTATAACAAAAAGTAATAACTTTGCACAAGTTACTTATCACTATGACTATAAAGTGGAAGCTAATATGTACTATAAGTAATTTAAGGTAAAGATGATAAAATTTGAAAAGAGAGGTTAAACATGAAAAAGATTGAAGCAATCATCCGTAAGACTAGGTTTGAGGAGGTAAGGGAAGCATTACTTGCAGCTGACATTGAATGGTTTTCCTATTATGATGTGCGTGGCGAAGGAAAAATGCGCCAGGCTCGGATCTTCCGTGGTATTTGTTATAAAACGAGTTGTATAGAACGAGTTTTAATTAATATTGTAGTACGTGACAAGAATGTGGAGAAAACCATAGATGCAATCCAGAAAGCCGCTTATACTGGAGAGATTGGTGATGGACGAATCTTTATTATTCCGGTAGATGATGCTATCAGGATCAGAACTCATGAGCGTGGTAATATTGCTCTCTATAATGCTGAACAGGAAAAGTGATTGACAGATCAGGATATTCATCTTAAAAAAGATAAGTGATATGAAACAGTTGAAAAAGAAAATATCAGCCTTGGCCATTTTAATATTTGCTATACCTATGACTATTTGTGCCCAGGGAACTATGCCAGAGATAAACAGCGGCAATACTGCTTGGTTGACTGTAGCGACCATCTTAGTGATGCTGATGACCATTCCCGGACTTGCCTTGTTCTATGGCGGGTTGGTGCGTCAGAAGAACGTTTTAAGTATTCTCATGCAGTGTCTCATGTGTACCGCTGTGGTCAGTCTTCTCTGGATATTTTTCGGATATAGCTTCGTGTTTGGAAAAGGATTGAGTGGAAGTCCATTGGGATTCTTTATCGGAGGATTTGATAAGATATTTCTGCATGGCGTAACTACGTCTTCCGTGGTATCTCCTGCTCATGTCCCGGAAATTACTTTTGTTTTATTCCAATGTATGTTTGCTGTAATTACGCCCGCATTGATTATTGGCTCCTTTGCAGAAAGAATACGCTTCTCGGGATTCCTCCTCTTTACTATTTTGTGGTCTATCTTTTCCTATTATCCTATGGCCCATTTTGTATGGGGTGGCGGCTGGATGCAACAGTTGGGTGTTATTGATTTTGCAGGTGGTACCGTCGTTCATATCAATGCTGGTATTTCTGCTCTTATAATGGCTTTGATGCTGGGCCGGCGGAGGGATTATCATCCCGGCAAGCCTATTCCAGGACATAGTGTGCCATTTGTGTTTATTGGTGCTGCCTGTTTATGGCTTGGATGGTTTGGCTTCAATGCCGGTAGTGGTCTGACTGCTGATGGATTGGATGCAAATGCTTTTCTGGTCACTCACGTAGCCACTTGCGTAGCTGCTCTTACCTGGATGGTTATCGACTGGATCGTCAACCGTAAACCGACGACAGTGGGTGTGTGCACAGGGGCTGTAGCAGGGCTTGTCGCCATTACGCCTGCGTCAGGCTCAGTAGGTCTTTTGGGAGCAAGTGTCATTGGCATGACAACTGGTATAGTATGTTTCTTTATGGTAGCAGTGGTCAAGACAAAATTGAAATATGATGATTCTCTTGATGCTTTTGGCGTCCATGGTATCGGAGGAATTGTCGGTTCTATCTTGACAGGTGTTTTTGCAACCAGGACTGTGACCGGTGGTGCTGAAGGTGCACTCTATGGTGATTGGCATCAACTTGGCGTGCAGTTAGTCGCTACTTTGTTTACGATAGTCTATAGTGCCATTATTACATTCATTCTATTCAAGATTGTTGATAAACTCGTTGGTATTAGAGTCGCTCCGCGTGAAGAGGAAGAGGGCGTAGATATTTATGAGCATGGCGAGTCGGCATATAATTATTAGACTCAATAATATTGACAGGATAAATAATCTTTATTTATGTTTGGATGAATATATCCTGTCTGACTGATCTGAATCTCCATCTGATGCATTGACTTTTGGTGAAGGTTAAATAAAAATTCTCACGGGATTCTTCTGGGTTAGACTCTTCCAGGAGTATCCTTTAATCCTGATTCGGTTTACTCTTCCGAGGAGGGAATTCCCTTGAGTCTTCTCCGAAATTTCATGATTGCGGGAGGAAACGATAATTAAAAGGTTTAGCAAACTTTAATAACTTAAATAGATTGATATATGTGTGGTATTGTATCCATTTTTAACATTCAGGAACAGACTCCTGAACTTCGACAGAAAGCATTACGGATGAGCAGAAAGATCCGTCATCGCGGGCCTGACTGGAGTGGTATTTACTGTGGTGGATCGGCAATTTTGACCCATGAACGGTTAAGCATCGTAGATCCGGAATCGGGTAAGCAACCATTGTTCTCTCCAGATAAGAAGCAAGTTCTCGCCGTAAATGGGGAAATTTATAACCATCAGGCAATTCGCAAGGAATTTAAGGATCGGTATCCGTTTCAGACGGGTAGTGATTGTGAGGTAATTCTGGCCCTTTATCGTGAGCTGAAGAAAAAGGAGGTAACAGAGAAAGGTATTCAGAATTTATTAGAACAACTCAGTGGCATTTTTGCTTTTGCCCTGTACGATGCAGAGTCTGACAGTTTCTTGATAGCACGTGATCCTATTGGCGTGATTCCTCTTTATATCGGTTATGATTCTGATGGAAAAGTGTATGTCGCCAGTGAATTGAAGGCATTGGAAGGACAATGCGATCATTATGAACCCTTTTTGCCAGGCCATTATTACTGGAGTAAGGATCCTGGCATGAAACGCTATTACGCTAGAGACTGGTTCAAATATGATGCTGTAAAAGACAACACATCTAGTGTAAAAGCAATTCATGATTCACTTGAGTCGGCTGTCAAACGCCAGTTGATGAGTGATGTACCTTATGGAGTATTACTCAGTGGCGGACTAGATTCATCTGTCATTGCGGCTGTCGCCGAGAAATTTGTCAACGACAGGGTAGAGGACAACGGCAGATCCTTGGCCTGGTGGCCTCGATTACATTCTTTTGCCATTGGGCTGAAGGGAGCTCCCGATCTGGCTAAAGCCAAACTGGTTGCTGATAGTATCGGTACGGTACATCATGAGATTAATTATACAATACAGGAAGGCTTAGATGCCATTAGGGATGTCATCTATTTTATAGAGAGCTATGATGTTACTACTGTCAGGGCTTCAACTCCGATGTATCTTTTAGCCCGGGTGATAAAGTCTATGGGAATCAAGATGGTACTCTCTGGTGAAGGTGCTGATGAAATCTTTGGAGGATACCTCTATTTTCATAAGGCTCCCAGTCCACGCGCGTTCCATGAGGAGACTGTCCGGAAATTATCTAAGTTGTACCAGTATGATTGTCTGAGGGCAAATAAAAGTCTGGCTGCATGGGGAGTCGAGGGACGTGTACCCTTTTTGGATAAAGAATTTCTGGATGTAGCCATGCGCACGAATCCAAGGACGAAGATGTGTCCTGGGAAGACGGTGGAGAAGAAAATTGTGCGTGAAGCTTTTGCAAATATGCTGCCTGATGAGGTGGTTTGGAGACAGAAAGAGCAATTCTCGGATGGTGTTGGCTATTCCTGGATTGATACTTTAAAGCAGATTACGGCTTCGGCAGTCAGTGATGACCAGATGTCTCATGCTGCAGAACGTTTCCCGATCAATCCTCCCCGTAATAAGGAAGAATATTATTACCGGAGTATTTTTGCCGAGCACTTTCCTTCAGATAGTGCTGCCCGTTCTGTACCTTCGGTGCCGAGTGTAGCTTGTTCTACAGCTGAGGCTCTTGCATGGGATGATCATTTCAAAAAAATAAATGAGCCGAGTGGCCGTGCTGTTATTGATGTACATGAGAATCAGGAATAGGGTAGATAATCAGTCGTTTTCGAATAATAGAACCGTTAAAATAACCTTTTGTAATAATAAATATTCTTGTGTCGTTTTCAAAACAGGCGGCACGCGAAAGTAATCAATCTATCTTTCAATATTCTAATAAGTAGCGCTCGCGCCGTCGGTAGACGCCGCGGCGTTTTTTTT
>DHOX01000011.1:0-132 GCA_002409785.1 Prevotella sp. UBA5379
CCGCCGCCGACAATAGCCACGTCCAGTTCAAGATTCTTTTCCAATTTACTGAAATAGGTACTGATAATACCTTTTGACACTTGTGTTTCTATCATTTCTTTTTATTATTTATTGAACAATCATTTTCTTTGC
>DHOX01000011.1:378-655 GCA_002409785.1 Prevotella sp. UBA5379
CCCCTACATGATTGGCAGCCTTATAGAATTCGAGTGCCCTTTCCGGATCAAGCGACAGATTGAACTGGTCTTTCCACCGGAACTCATACCGCGCCTTGCTTAACGCATTGTCTCGGACAGTTGCACCTGGATGCCCTTTGGCAATATCAGCTGCATGGGCAGCAATCTTGTAAGCCACCACCCCTGTACGCACATCATCCTTATCAGGCAGTGCCAGATGTTCCTTCGGAGTAACGTAACAAAGCATTGCCGTACCATACCATCCTATCTGTGCTGC
>DHOX01000011.1:891-4045 GCA_002409785.1 Prevotella sp. UBA5379
GGTCCGAGGGTGTAGAACGGAGCTTCATGACATTTTTCTATTTCCCGCTCCATATTCTCTCTGATCTTATTCATAGGCACATGACCGGGGCCTTCGATAATGACCTGGACATTCTTCTTCCAGGCACGCTGAACCAGTTCGCCCATGGTATCAAGTTCAGCAAACTGGGCACGGTCATTGGCATCATAGATAGAGCCGGGGCGCAATCCGTCGCCCAGCGATACAGCAACATCATATCGGGCCAGTATATCGCAGATGTCATCAAAGTGCTCATATAGAAAACTCTCTTTTTGATGCATCTGGCACCATTTGGAGATGATGCTGCCACCCCGGCTAACCATACCGGTCAGCCTTTCGACAGCATAATGGATGTTCTTCAGACGAATACCGCAATGAATCGTAAAGTAGTCCACTCCCTGTTCGCACTGTTCGATAAGGGTATCACGGAAAAGTTCCCAGGTGAGATCTTCCGCTTTGCCATGCACCTTTTCCATCGCCTGATAGATAGGGACCGTACCGACCGGAACGGGGCAGTTGCGGATAATCCATTCCCGGGTCTCATGGATATGATCTCCCGTAGACAAGTCCATCAGTGTATCACCACCCCATTTACAACTCCATACCGCTTTCTCCACTTCTTTTTCTATATTTGACGATGTGGCCGAATTACCGATATTTGTATTAATCTTCACCAGGAAGTTTTTGCCAATGATCATTGGCTCCGCCTCGGGATGATTGATATTGGCAGGAAGAATGGCGCGTCCTGCAGCAATCTCCTGCCGGACAAATTCCGGTGTGATATAAGATTCGATTCCCAGTTCCCGGCAGTTCATATTTTCCCGGATCGCCACATATTCCATTTCAGGAGTGACCACCCCCTCCTTGGCATAATACATTTGAGTTATCCCATGTCCCTTCTTGGCCCGATAAGGCAAAGAGAGATGGGCGAACCGCAGATGATCTATCGAATGGTCCGCAAGTTTCATCCGTCCATATTCCGAACTTACTTCCGGCAGTCGCTCTACGTCATCCCTTTTCAATATCCAGGGCTCCCGCAAGCGAGGCAGTCCCTTATGCAAATCAATCTGAATATTCTGATCACTGTAAGGGCCACTGGTGTCGTAGATAAAGACAGGAGCATTTTCTTCTCTTCTCTTTTCATTGTTGACTACTGTAACGGTAGGTGTCAGTGTCACCTTTCTCATTGCTACCTTAAGGTCAGGGTAGATCGTACCTCTGATATACACCTTCTCCGAATCCGGATAGGAAATCCTGATGTTTTCGTTCATATTCTTCTATCATTTATTATTGGTGAATCAATGCCATGATTTTTTTCATTTCTTCTATCGGGTTGTCGGCATCCAGGACACAGCCACTCAGTGCTATTCCACTGACGCCGGTCTGCAATATCGGTTGTATGTCATCATATCCTATACCACCGATGGCGACAACAGGAATATCGATGCCCGCCTCTTTCATCCGACAGACCATCTGCCGGTATCCTTCCAGTCCTAAGATTGGAGCCAGATTCTTCTTCGTTGTCGTAAACCGGAAAGGACCACAACCGATATAGTCAGCACCACGGAGAACATGTTCCCGGACCTGATCGAGGGTATTGGCTGTCCCACCTATGATATACTGGTCACCCAACAACCTCCGGGCTTTGTCTATTTTCATATCTTTCTGTCCCAGATGCACACCCTGTGCCTTGATCTTCTTCACCAGTTCGACATGGTCATCGACGATGAAAGTTGCCTTGTATTTCCGGCACATCGGTTCTATCTGCCCAGCCGCTTCGATGATTTCTTCATCCGAAGCCTCCTTCATGCGGAGTTGGATCCAGCGGCATCCGCCTTTGAGAGCCATCAGGGCACCGTCGACATACGAATAGCGTTCGTTGTGATGAGTAACAAATTGGATGTTTGTCATGGTTCAGAAGTTTTTTTTATTAATGAATGGGGTTCAAAGAAATGGTTGACAGGACCCTTCCCATGTCCGATCATGACATCACTTCCCGCTTCAATGGCAAGATGCACATATCGGCAAGCCTGTTCCACAGCTTCAGGCAACTTGCTGCCTCTTGCCAGATAGGAGGTGATGGCAGAAGAAAGAGTACACCCTGTCCCGTGGGTATTGTTTGTCTCAATCGCAGAAGTTTTGAAAGTTTGTTCCTTGCAACTTCCGTCTTCAGAGAAGCAGAACAGATAATCCGTTTTTTCCTTCCCTTCGAGATGCCCGCCTTTTATCAGAACATTCCGGCAGTTGAGTGCCGCAATCCTGGAAGCTGCTTTTCTGATATCCGGGGCATCATGTATCTGCATGCCGGCCAGTATTTCCGTTTCAGGGATATTAGGCGTGAGCAGATAAGCCTTGGGAATAAGTTCTTTAATAAAAAGGGATAGTGCATTTTGTTGCATCAACCGGTCCCCGCTGGTGGCTACCATAACAGGATCTATGATCAGATAAGGGATAGGATGAATATTGATTGCGTCGACAATCGCTTGAATCGTGTTTTTGTCATTTACCATTCCTATTTTGGCATACCTGATATTCAGGTCTTCACAGACAGCAAGTATCTGACTCTTCACGACCTGCGGCTCAACAGCACATACCGACTGTACCCCCAGGGTATTCTGTACAGTAATGGCAGTAATGACAGAAGCGGCATAGACGCCCAGTGCGGACATCGTCTTGATATCCGCCTGTATGCCGGCACCGCCGCTACAGTCAGATCCTGCAATAGTTAAGGTTGTTATATAAAACATCCCTACTTAATCAAATAATCAAGAAGGGCTTATATTTGTTGATCTCCCAAATATAAAAATATATTCTTCGCTCGTTCTTCCTACGGCAGCATTGTCTGCATCAGGTCATACGGGTATAATCTCAGCCAGGCATTCTGTCTGGCACCCCTCTTTGGATTGCTCCAATCTTATTTTAACATTGCAAAGATAAGACTTTTATCCTATTATCGGAACTTTCTGAAAGCTTTTCTTTATGAATATCTTTAAAAGATGCTAATAGCAACTAAAGCCAACGGGACAGGACAGAGATGCCATGTCTCTTAAAAACAGAGGATTCCCTTTTAAGAAAACGTCTATAAAAGGGAATGATTCTAATGAATTTGCATTTTAGAAAACAAGTTGATAATCAA
>DHOX01000011.1:4304-5435 GCA_002409785.1 Prevotella sp. UBA5379
GCTATGGCTATAGGCAATGTACGCAAAGCATAACTGAGCAGATAAAGTGACAACAAATAACCGATAATCGCTATCGCCGTTGGCAACAAGCGAGAAAACTGTTCCGACAACTTTAACATTGATGTGCCTAATACCTCGAAGACGACAGCTCCGATAAGGAATATCCATCCTTTCATATCATTCATAAATATTTTACCCCGTTTGGTCTGAAGGGGATTGTTTCTATTATTCTTTCTAAACTCTCACAAGTGAATCTCTATCCATCAAGTGGCCATATCTTCATATCATGATCATTCTCATTTTCTCTTTTCATCAATTGATATTCTTCCCATGGCAATTCTTGTATTTCTTCCCGGATCCACAGGGGCAAGGATCGTTCGGACGGATTTTCATTCCTGTCCAAGGATTGTCTTCAGGATACATGAAAGGCACACCAGACAGAGGATGCATTTGCGGTTTTCCGGACCTATTATAGACTTCCGACGGACAATACCCTCTCAGGAACCATCGCGGAATATGATTGGCGAAATCTGTTACGACACCTAAACTTACGTTCAGTTCAGCTACAGTGATAGTCAAGCCACGCAACAAAGCCGAGATCTGTTGGGAAAGAGACAGGTTCTCCAACTGTGTTCCCACCCATAATATATTCATACGCACGTCAGCCTGATCTGCCGGCAGTTTCCCCTTTTTCAGAAGCTGGTAAACCTTCTCGGCACCAGGCTGATCATGTACAGGAAAAGGCATTTGCCCCCATGCCTTTACTTCCGTTTCAGAAAATGACTTATAATCCCGGATTTCGGGACGCTCATTCAGTCCCAGCATCAATTGGTCTATATATTCCTGTTCCAAAAAGACCGATAAAAAAGCCATGGTCTGCGTCCCATCATCTTCATTAAAAAGAATCTGATGGATGCAATAGAGGCTCCTGCTGAGCAGATAGTCCTCGATAGCCTTCTTGTCGGAAGTCACCCCACGACACGAAGCGATCATCTGTACCAGCGGATCCTCGTCTACAATCCCATAAAGATTAAGGAATCCCATTGTCATCCTGTCCAGCAGTTCTTCACCCTGATCCAGTTTCTTTTGCAGCACTCGGTCAATCCAAGGTTTGAAAGCCTCCTTCAGATC
>DHOX01000011.1:5693-5813 GCA_002409785.1 Prevotella sp. UBA5379
CTCCACGACCTTCTTGAGAAATCGCAGTTCATACACCGTCTGGAATTCCAACACATGTGAAGGATTTCCCAGAATCATCTCAGCCAGTTGACTGGCAAACTCCTCCTTCCGGAGACTCGG
>DHOX01000031.1 GCA_002409785.1 Prevotella sp. UBA5379
TAACATTTTATTCCAATAAGAGATATGCAAATATAAACATAAAACAGGACAAACCATTAAAACTTTAGAAAAAAGGTTACCTTAGCTTAATTTTAACACAGGATAAGTATCCATCCAGGACTGTTTTTTGAAGAACGGATCCGGTACACGGCTGCATCATTCCTTATAAACATAGTTAAAACGACCACCGGGAGCAGTATCACCACTCACATAAAAGTCCATGATATTCCCTTCATCCTGCATATTGTCATTCCATTTGAATTCCATATTCAACTTACCCGGCTTTGCCTGCAAGACACGTCGTGGTATTGAAAACACGAGCACATTTCCCTTCACGACAAATTTACATTTAGCCACTTCGCTCCACATCCATTTGTTCTTGTCATTCTTCTCTACGATCACTTTCCCCCTTCTCGGACTCACCCGGTTAACCATAAAGTCATAGCCATTCCACCCTGTGGATTTATCCCGGTCTATATCGATAAAAAGCATCATCCAGTTTTTATCCTTAGGAGAGGTCAGCGCATCGGCTGTCTGTACATAGAAGTAGACATTCTTGCTGTCCCGTGCTACCTTAGCCCCGACGATATCATTACGTCCTGAGTTGTCAACATAATAATTATCTCCTCTTCCCTTTGAATCTCTATGAAAAGTATTCCCACGATAGGCACGATAGAAGGGAAGGACAGAATCCCAATCATGAATCCGCTTCAGATGAATGGTTTTCATGCCGGATACCGGGGCAGGCTTATCCATCCCCTTGAACCTGCGGATATTATCGACGAGTTGAAGATAGTACACATCGCCCTTGTCTCCCCATCCCTTGTTGGGTTCAATGTCACGGCTGCAATTCCAGTTATATTCATCGACAAAGGAAAACGGTTGGCCGTTCCAGCCGTCTTTAGGAAGCCATTGGCCGGCTATATATTCATTCCAACCGGTCACGAAAACAAGTTCAGGATCGAGATGAAAAGCACGATCCCACTGTTCCTGGAAATTCCAGCCGTAGAGATAACCGTCTATACGAGGATCAAATCCATGCTGCATACTGAAATTCCTTCCATAAGCATCCTTCACATTAAAAGCACTGCAGTGCCCTTTACTTGCCGGACTTGTATTCTGGGCCACACCGACCGGGACTTCTTCATATTTTCCATCCGAGGAAGCCACATAGCCATGCTGGGGATAGACCTCCAGCCATCCCCACTGGTCATTACGGGAAGGTCCGTCGACATAATCCGGTTGTCCCGGACGGAAGGTAAAGAATGATGCGATGGCACGATCCTCTGGCGACTGGGTCAGATTATCCGGATAGGCCATGATACAAGGCTTACCCTTCCACATAAACCATAAATTGGAATAACGCCCCGGCTTGTAGACATCACGATACAACTGACGTAAAGAGGACAAGGAATAAGAAGCAGGAGAAAAAGGCAGCATAAAGGCTATCTTTGGTACATTTACCCCATCTTTCTGTGCCTTGTCCCATGTTTTCATCAGCGCCTCGTATGAATCTTTCCAGGTAATATCACCATTGGTACAATCAAAGAAGACGACGTCAACGCCGGCATCTGCAAGCATCTCTGCATGTTTGCGGAGCACCCACTCATCGGTCGTTTTGTAATAACCGAAAAGAGGTTGCTCCCAGTAATAAAAAAACGGACGGTTATTGCCCCATGCCGGATTATTATAGTCTCTCATCGCCTCCGGATGCTTCCGCACAATCTCCGTAATATTCCTTACTTTGAACGGAGCATCATTGCCCTGATGCCATGTCCAGTAGAACAAAGCTACAAATTTATCCTTCTTCTTGCCGCCGACCTCCTGATAGTCAGGTGCCTTTCGGCCCAATGCATCCGTCACGGCCCAGTCATCACTGATAGTGGTCTGGGAATAGGCCTGCCTACTCATACCGGCAAGGCACAAGAACAGGCAACAAACAAACACATCCTTACTTTTCATCATCAAATTATTGCTGTTTTTCATTCTTTCCTTCAAACTGTGGTCATCGTAATACGACTTAACCATTGACCGTATGTTCTGAATATCCTCCTACAAAACTTTCACCAGTACAGCTAAGAACTTTCTATTCATGGTCAGATTTTCTTATGATCTTCACCTCCTTAGGAGCTGAAATTTCAGATATAATCTTTCCCTCAGCATTCTTATGATGTTCTATCTTTATTATTCCGTATGGTGTGGGATAAGTACCCTTCACCCATTGCAGATCGCCCAGATGCGGATCTATCAGCACTTCCTTACATCCCGGTTCCAGCACTTTCACTCCCAAGACATACTCACTCAGCCAACTCGTCGGACCAGAGGCCCATCCGTGGCAAAGGGAATGACGAAAACCTTTATAACAGTAATTTCCATAACATTTATGTACGTCTATTTTCCCTTCAGGAACGAGCTCATCGATACGTCCGGCATTTTTCATCCAGTCAATATTGAAATCTTCCCAAAATGTAGTTGCTCCTAAGTCCAGCATCCCGCCCCAGTACTGACTGATAATGTTCATGGCTCCCTGATAATCTCCGGCTTTAGCCATAGCCAGCAGCATATAATAGCCATAGAAAGTGGAAAAACCTTCCGCTCCGCCGACAGAGATCACCTTCCGGTCAGCCTTTTTGGCGTTCATCGTACCGGCAAGGGACATCAGGGCCGCAGCCTGTTTCGACTTATTACAATCGGGGATATACTTCCGTAGGCGGGCCACAGACATCTGGCATTTATGCGCCATCTCTGGTTCTCCTAAATATCCGCACAATTTCTCTCCCGTCTGCATTGCAAGGACCATCAAAGCCTGCAAACCGGCATCCACCCCCTTCGGATTGGTGCTGGAAGGCCAGTCCAAAAACCTTCCTCCATCCAGCTTTTCCTTCCCGTCCGGACCGATCTTGTCCATCAGCAAGTTAAGCAAAGACAGGATATAAGCATGTTGCTGTTCCAGATAGTTCTTGTCTCCATTATGCATATACCAGCGGTATTGCGTCAGCAGCCACCAGATAGAATAAGAGCTGTAGCCATTCATCCATTGAGGAATAGGATACAGATCCCTGCTCAGATCCAGACTCCTGGGGACAACATCGGTATAGCCGAACACCGTATTCACGGTTTCTACTTCCGGGTAGATATCTCCTATCCATACCAGCCGGTCTCGCTTGATGCCATCCCACAGATAGTTTTGCAAATTCAGTTGAACGGTATAGGCACCGGTCATCCATATCTTGTTTAAACGTTCATTACTGCATTCAAACGAGCCCTGATAAGGCAGGTCATTATACATGAAGGAGGCTCTGACTTCCCTCAGCAGCAGATCCGTATCCTCGCCCAGCAGGTCAATCCGTACAAACCGGAAACCGGAATTGCCATAATTGGCTACTCCCAGCCATGGCAGGTCTAGATCGAAATCCCGGATAGCATGATCATTTGTCGCTCCATTTTTACCGTCAATGTCTGACATTGCTTCTGAAGCCGACTCGCCGAACCGTACCCTTACTTTCACGTCATGTGTAAGTGACTCACCGGTTACGATCTGAATTCCGCCCTGCAGTTCCCTTCCGAAATCAAGGAGGAAGGACACTCTTCCGGTCTTGCCGTTTTTTAAATGGCAATAGCCCTTATCAGACAATACTGCCTGCCCGATACCTGGTTTCAGAAGACAATCGAGTCCGGAAACCGTTGCATGTCCTGTAACACTCTTCCAGACGATACGCCTGGGGGCAATATAAGCAATTGCCCTGGATTCATACTGTGCCGTATCATTCCCCCATACTGGAGGTAAATGATGCTGGGCAAAAAGAGACTGAGACATCATTGACATTATCATTATTACGAATGACAAACGAAGAGATCTAAAGTATTTCATGTTATCATAGATTTACGGATTGACTACGTTTTCAGGATAGCAAAGGTAAAAAATGCAACATGAACCTATTATCTTAAATTCTTCATTTATTATCATTTTTCTGTCATAACACCCCTCCAAGTAGTGAAGAAATGGGATAACGAGTGAATATGATCTGGATGACAACTATCCACACGTACT
>DHOX01000050.1:0-1415 GCA_002409785.1 Prevotella sp. UBA5379
ACAAGAATGGCTGAGACAGCATTTTTTACTGAACGGTAAAGAGAACCGATCTGTCCTGCTGCTTTCATGTTTTCACCATAGGTCATACTATTATTGCTCAACATATAAGTGCTCCATCCAAGGCGGTCTTCTATGAATTGGCGATGGTCAGCAGGTGCATCTTTGTTCCAGCAACATTCCAGACGATATACACTGTTACGCAGATCTCCTGCTACAGCCTTCGCAAAAGTCAACTCATAATCTCCTGAGAGTTGTGTGAAATCGAGGCCATTTCGATTCCATGAATCATGACCGTCTGCATTCAGTTCACTGGCTTTACGAGGTTGACCATCACGGAAAAGGATGAATTCGATACCATGAAAGCCCAGGAGTGTCTGCCCAAGATCACCATTGGCTACAACATCTCCGTCATCACCGGAAAGACGTTCTACCATTGATTTGTTGGTGAGTTGTGAATGAAAACCAGACAAGTCAAGGGGCCATGTGTCTATATGCGGGTCGATGTCATAATCGGATGCTGCTCCGAGCAGGAAGGCTTCACTGCTTTCATAGTATGAACGTGCATTTTTCCAACTCTTACAGGCATTGTCTACCATCTCTTGTGTAACGGCATTTTTCTGTGAAGCGGAGAGAAGGTCGCTTATACTTGAATACAGATCGGTGCTTTCCTTTGCCAGCGAAGAGTAGGTAGGGTTAATAGTGTTGTCAACATAGGATATAAGTACATGTTGAAGATACTGGTCACCCACACTGAGTTGATCTGTTTGATTTTTGTCGCTGTTGTTGTCATTACTG
This sequence comes from Prevotella sp. UBA5379, assembly GCA_002409785.1. Lineage (GTDB taxonomy): Bacteria > Bacteroidota > Bacteroidia > Bacteroidales > Bacteroidaceae > Prevotella. Next base: position 796 of record DHOX01000050.1, read on the forward strand.
CATCCACAGAATCCGATAGCCATTGCTAAAACAGCTATGGCAAGTAGTGACTTCTTGTAATGTTTCTTCATTTTAATAATTTTTGTTATGTGTATGATATGATTATATCTTTAGGTTTGTAACTGGAACTCTCTTATCAAATGATGAGGCTTTTTATCCGGTCTTCGGAATTAGAGGAAAAATGCCTCGTATGCTATGCCAATATTGATACTTGGTTCATTGTTGTACGGGCTTTTCAAGAGTCGGTGACTGTAATCAGCTTTAATGACAATCTGTGGAACCGGATAATAGTTGATGCCAAAAACAAGATTTTGCTTTTTCGTATATTCCACTTTGGGCTGTCGATGGTCTCTGATGTAAGGGTTGTAATACTCATATCGGCCAAATACATAGAATTTCTGATTATCCTGTCGCATGCTTTCTATTTGGGAGAAAATATCATATCCGGTTTCTATTCCGATAGCTACCGCATTCTTACCTACATACGAACCCTCATACGGTGATGTCTTCGTCTGTCTTCCCGGTAGATAATAAAGATTGTAGGCATCACTGAGATAACCGTAATCAGCTTGTCCTCGGATAATCCAGTTCCATCTGTCGAATGTGAAATCAAGACTGCC
>DHOX01000050.1:1626-5453 GCA_002409785.1 Prevotella sp. UBA5379
AGAATTGTCTATGCTTTGCCCGATATAACCACTCCATCCAAGTCGTAAACCGGGAATGGTGGTGTTATCAATACGTGCGGCAAGTGCATACTTATTGGCAACCTTGAATTCAAACGGGTCTTGTGTTCCATTGTGAACCCAACCAGTAGTGTTGAAAAACATGGCATCCAGTCCGGCAAGAAATTGAAGTTCATATTTCCAATGTGGCAGACGGCCCCAGAAGCTGATACCCGTGTCATGCCAAGTTGAGGGGAGTATCGTGTTTTCACCCTCAGGACGATAGACAGTAAAGAAATTAAGGGGTTCATGATGTGAGTTGTTCAGCCCTACCGGAACGACAATATGTCCGGCACGAATATTGAACCTTTTGTTCAGGAATGATTTTTGCAACCAGAATTGTTCAAGTTCTACTTCACCGCCTTTTTCTATTTCTCGTTCCCATTCGCCACCTTCTTCATATTCTTTTTCGAAGGAAGCACCTGTACCTCCATGCTCGAATTCTATTTCAGACCCCATGGTCCATCCCTTTCCGAAATCGTATCCGAGATAAATTACGGCATGAGGTATATCAAAACGTCCATGACTGGGATCATTTTTGTAATTGCCGGGCTTGGAGTAACGGTATACGTTGTCACTATAAAACATACGACTATAGACGGCTTCTCCATATCCGCCCACACTTAAGCGGTTACCTTTGACATGGTTCATTACGCTATCAGCCGCATTGATCTGCGCTCCGGCATTTATCGTGCCACAGAATAACAGCATCGTACTGATTAGGGAAATTGGAATTTTGTTCATTATCTTCTGATTTTCGTTTAATAAGATTTTATAAGATTTGCTTGCAAAATTAAAGATTATTGATTGTTTTTACAATACTTAAAAGTTGGTAAAATCTCTATCCTGATTTTGGGTATATCGCATAGAGCAAGAATCATTATTCTAAGGTATTTCAGCTATTTTAAGTCTGTTTTGGTCGAATCTGAAACCACGGTCATGGCCTTTTTAAAATCTGAAAAAGGTAAATGTTGTAAGTAAATTGGAAAATAAATGACATGTTGTTATTAATTTCCATTTTAAATGTTTACTTTTGCAAGCAAAATTAGAGAAATTTTTAATGCGGGTAATTAATTTTATAAAGAACTGGACCCTTCTTTGTTCCTTGATTGCCGGGACGGTCGTCTATCTGTTGTTTTCAGAAATTCCTTTTCTTGAACCTACAGGTGATTTTGCTGGACCCATATTGATCGAACTGATGCCGTTTATTATCTCAACGATGCTTTATATCACGTTCTGTAAGATGCAGATACATGATCTGAGGCCCCGCACCTGGCACTTCATCTTGCAAGGGATAAGAACAGCTCTCTCCGGACTTACGGTTATTGCTATACAATTTGTCAAAGAACCGGAAATCAAACTCATGCTTGAAGGTGTTTTCATTTGCGTCATTTGTCCTACAGCTGCCGCTGCTCCGGTGATTACAGAAAAACTCGGGGGGAATATTGCATCACTTACCATATTTCTTCTTATTGCTAATGTCGTCACTTCTATTATTATTCCATTATTCTTCCCTCTAGTAGAGAAAGGTGCCGATATTTCGTTTATCGGTGCATTTTTCATGGTGCTAAAAAAGGTAATGATGGTACTTGTCGTTCCTCTTATTCTTGCCTTGCTTACTCGGAAATTCCTTCCCCAGTTGTCCAACTGGCTTAATCATTACAAAAATATAGCTTTTTATTTATGGACGATTAATCTGGCTATAGTGATGGGGTTGACGGCTAGAAATATTATCCATGCGCCTATATCGGGCTGGACGCTGGTTGTTCTTCTTATCATTCCTCTTGTCCTGGCTATCCTGCAATTCAGTATCGGCAAGGCAGTCGGAAAACATTATGGGGACAGTATCGGTGCCGGACAGGCTCTGGGACAGAAAAATACGGTTGTCGGAATTTGGCTCACCATCAAGTTCCTGAATCCTTATGCGAGTTTAGCTCCTTGTGCTTATGTGATCTGGCAGAATATTATCAATGCGGTCCAGATCTGGTATAAACAGAAGCATGGTTACCTGAAATGGTAGGATCTGACAGATAAAAGGAATGAACCTCTGGAGTGAAAAACCGGTTAAAATATTTGGTGGTTTTCTGAGGATTTCCTATATTTGTAGTTGAGAAAGGATCCCCGGTAAGGGCGATTTACTCAATTAACGCCAACCTAACAGGTGATGGCATTCTGATTAAAAAATTAGAAAAAATAAGGCGCGAATGCTTTCGCGCCTTTTGTCTGTCATTTCATGGAAGAAATAAAAAAAATTGTCCTTACGGGAGGACCTTGTGCCGGCAAGACAACGGCTCTGGTAAAAATTATGGAGCATTTCTCAAGTATTGGCTTCAAAGTGTTCACGATTCCTGAAGTGCCTACCATGTTTTCTCAAGGAGGTGTCAATTATCTTACGGATAACAAGACCTTTTTCTATGAAGAAGAGAAGGCTACCCTGGAGACCCAGATGTCCCTGGAAGATAAATTCCTGGATATGGCAAAGGCTTATAGGAAACCCTCCGTGATCGTCTGTGACCGTGGTACGCTGGATATATCTACGTATCTTACTCCTGAGATGTGGAAGAAAATTACGGAGGCTTGCGGGACGGATACGGAAGCTCTACGTAATCGTTATGATGCCGTGCTGCATCTGGTTTCTGCGGCAAATGGAGCGGAGAAGTACTATACGACTGCTAATAATAAGCAGAGGAAAGAGGGCCTGGAACTTGCCAGACAACTGGACAAGAAGATCATTAATGCGTGGACGGGACATCCTCATCTGAGAGTCATCAACAATCATGATAACTTCGAGAACAAGTTAAGGCGTGTTTTAAAGGAAATTTCGGATGTGCTGGCTCTGCCACAGCCGATAGAAAAGGAGAGAAGGTATCAAGTGGAGATTGTCGGTCAACTTCCTGAGTGCATCGAGAGTGAGATCACCCAGACTTATCTGACCGCTGAGCCGGGGTGTGAAATGCGCCTGCGCAGTCGGGTATGGAAGGGCAAACAGGTAAATATCCTGACGACCAAAAAGAGGGTAGCTGATGATGAAAGGATTGAGACGGAACGTACGCTCACCCATAACCTCTATACTTCGCTGCTCAGGCAGGCAGATCCTTACCGGCAAACTATCAAGAAAGTGCGGAAGACTTTCATCTGGAAAGGCCAGTTTTTTGAACTTGATAAATTTATTGAGCCTGTTAATCATCTTATCACCCTGGAAGTGAAAGGGATAGCGGAACGGGAAGATGTCCATTTCCCTCCCTTCGTAAAGGTTATCAAGGATATTACAGGAAATATGACTTATGATAACTATAATATAGCCTTAAGAAAATAAAATGGATGAATCAGCTTGTATAAAACTCTTGCAAAGTCATGGCATCAAACCTACGGCCAACCGTATTGTGATTACGGAAGCCCTGGCGGCCAAAGATAACCATCCCTTATCTCTGAAGGAACTGGAGGAAGCCATTCACACCATTGACAAATCAAATATCTCGCGTGCTTTGACCCTGTTCCGGGAACAGCACTTGGTGCATGTGATAGAGGATGGTGTTGGCAGTATAAAGTATGAACTTTGTATGTGCCGCTGCTGTACAGAGAGCAGAGAGGATGATGATATGCATGTGCATTTTTTCTGTGAGGAATGTCACAGGACCACCTGCCTCTATGATGTACCCCTGCCTCCTGTCCGTCTTCCCGACGGATATGAAGTACATTCGGCCAATTACCTGATAACAGGAATATGTCCGGATTGTCTTCGCAAGAGATTCAGGCATCCTCATGCCTGA
>DHOX01000050.1:5730-36140 GCA_002409785.1 Prevotella sp. UBA5379
CATTTTGGTCCCTTAAAGAACTACCGTGACCGCCTCTGATTCATGGTAAAAGGATTCTTCCAGGTTGAAGTGACAGGGCATTTCATGCGACAACTTCTGTCCCTGCTTTAATCTTATTTCTTCTTTTCTGATTCCTTAATGATACCATGCCGGTAAGCATATAATAATTCTTCCAAGTCATCAATCTGATGGCGCAACTCTATCCCCTTATCTGTGTCGGCTACGAGGAGCCGGTGATTACTCAACTCTACAAGTTGTGTAGTTGACTTGATGTCTGTGCCCCTTCTTATGGCATCTTCCTGACTGGTAAAGGGTTCATGCTGTACCAGTTGGAGACTGCGGCTATGGAACACCAATGTGTAACCGGCAATTCCTGTCTCACTATGGTATGCTTTGGAAAAGCCACCGTCGATGACCAGCAGTTTGCCATTTGCCTTGATCGGATTTTCTCCCTGTGCCGCCTTGACGGGGACATGCCCGTTGATAATGTGCCTGTTGGGGCCCTTTGCACCAAATGAATCCAATATATAGTCAACTACTTTTTCATTGTCTCGCAGTTTAAAGTAGTTGCCCTTTTCTTCATGCCATGTTGCCTGATCAGTGATAAAATAACGTTCAAAAGTAGCCATCTTGCTCTTGTCGAATAGAGGAGAATTAGGCCCCAGCCAGAGGTAGAGAAAAAAGTCAATATCATATTGTCGCTCCTCCGGATCCGTATCGGTTTGAAATGCATTACGTACCATAATCTCGATGTTATGCATCAACTTTGGGCCACTGTAGCGGCGTCCCGGATAGATTTCAACTTCTTTCAAGGTGCCGTCCGTGTTGAGCGGACAGGAGGCGTGGAAAAGCAGATTGTTATTGAAGATGGCATATATGCTGCCATGGGCCAGCATGAGTTGGATATGCCCTTGTAATTTCTCGCTTACGGCAAAAGAACGATGGAGCTTTCGTACCAGGAACTTTTCTTCTTTAGTAAGCTCGTATGGGTTTTTCGGATCAACTGTAGGAAAGTGACATGACGAAAGAGGGTAGGACTTGCCGTCTAACTCGATGGTTCCCTTTTTGTAATCGATCCTGTCCAGCAGGCAACGGTCTTCCATCTTCCATTCAGGGTGAATCTTGTAGAGTTGACTTTCTATCTTAAACTGGATGATCGCAATGGCTTTATGCATCTGAGCGGTAAGCCGCTGGGTACGTTCATCTACATGAGCGATGTCACCGCCAGATTTGGGCAGGAATTCTGTGCAGGGATCATCTTTGTAGGTGGCCATGGCAAAGGTGGCCAGAGGCATGAGATTGATGCCATATCCTTCTTCCAGGGTAGTCAGGTTGGCATATCGTAAAGAGACCCGGATCACTTCACAGATGCAAGCATCGTTTCCTGCGGCTGCTCCGATCCAGAGCATATCATGGTTTCCCCATTGGATGTCCCAGGAATGGTAGTTCTGTAAGGTATCCATAATAATATGTGCTCCCGGTCCCCGATCGTAGATATCACCTAGTATGTGGAGTTGATCGATGGCCAGTCTCTGGATCACTTTGGCAATAGCGATGATAAAGGCATCAGCCCGACCTGTGGAGATGATGGTATCGACAATTACATTTACGTATGCCGTCTTGTTCGTATCCTCTGTGTGCTCGTGGAGAAGCTCTTCTATGATATAGGAAAAATCTTCAGGCAATGATTTCCTGACTTTAGAACGGGTATATTTGCTGGATACGTCCCGGCAGACGGCTACGAGTCGATGGAGGGTGATATGATACCAGTCATTAATATCCTTTTCTGTCTGTTTGACCAGCTCCAGTTTTTCTTCGGGATAGTAGATTAAAGTGCACAGGTCGCGTTTATCCTGTTCTCTGAGCGAGTTGCCGAAAAGTTCGTCCACTTTCCTTCGGATATTACCTGATGCATTCTTCAGAACATGCTGGAAGGCTTCATACTCTCCATGTATATCTGCCAGAAAATGCTCCGTACCCTTTGGCAGGTGGAGGATGGCTGCCAGATTGATGATTTCTGTACTCGCCGAGGCGATATTCGGAAAACTCTTTGACAATAAGGTCAGATACCTCATGTCCTTATCAATGTTATAATGCTTCATAGTTTTTGCTTGTGTTTTTGTTTTCATGGAATCATTGGAATTAATATTTGATTTGATCTTTTTCCTAACAGATCTCTATATTGCAGACGTCCCGGAGTTTGTCGGCAGGCGGTCCTTTAGGACTCGTCCTCTTTTTTCTTTTTTTCTTCCTGTGGCCTGCAATATTTCAACATGGTTTTTGTCTTTCGGTCCTCCAGTGACTCCTCCGGCATGAAGCCTTCGGTGAGGCCTGTACGTGAAGTCATGACTTGGAAAACGCGACGGGAGAATTTCTCCATTTTCAACTTCTTGATCTGTTCTGTCAGCAAGTCATCGTCATAATCCGTATCGTGAAGAAGGCTCTGCAGAGCATCAAAGTATTCCTGAGGGATATTCTGATGTGGCATCCTTGACTGAATCTGAAGCAGTTGTCTGAGGATAAGGTGCTCCGGACTGTCATTCCCGGTCAGCCGGCGGATCTGCTCTGCTTTGAATTTTTCGTGACGGGATAACACCCTGGCATAGACTTCTTCCATTTTTGACCGCATCTCTTCTTCAGAAAGAAGATGGGTGAGTACCGGGTTAGGAATCCTGTAAAGTTGGAAGTTCCATTTTAATTTTTTCAGATATTGCATTTCGAGTGGGGTGGTTACCAATACGGCATCAGCATATTTTATCATGCTTTTCTGGTAATTCAACCGCTGGAAAAAACGTTTGTGTGCGGGGTGCCGCATGTTCCATGGGGTGATCCCGCCCAGAGGTGAAAAGATATAGGGTATACCCATCTTTCTGGCCTTTCCGGCTAATCGGGATGCCCGATAATCCCATGCCCCTAACAGATGAAGAAGGTCTGCTTCTGACAACTGGTCTGTGTGGTCACATCTGCTGACAGCTGACATATAGTCTCGCCAGATGTCAATCTTTGATATAGACTTATTGATATACAGATAGATCTTCATATTCATTCCTAAATATACAACATTCTATCGGAATAAACAAGAATGATGATAGAATTTTACTTTGAATAACAAATAATGCGGAGGTCTTTACTGCTGCATTCCGCATACAGGATCATTGATCCCGCGACTGATTCTTATAGTTTATGACTGGTAAAATCATACTTGTCACTATTCAGATAGCGGAGTTTATAGTATAGTGACCTCCAGACGAGACTCAGCTCATAGAAGGGCAGCAGGATGGTCGGAATCGTATCGTCAAAAGGGTGGACGGCGGATTGCCCGGTGATCCATCGGGTCATGAGACTAATGATGAAGGCGATGCTCCCCACTCCGAATAAAATCCAGTGACAGGTGATCCCACTCCAGACCATTGAAGCGATGTCGGCCAGCAAACTGACATGAAAGAGCAACTGACTGCAGGCCGACTTTAGTCTTGGGCCTGCAGAGTGCCTGAGTTTCCTTTTGGTAGCACAGTAGCACAGATGCAGATCGCACCATGTTTTCTCCGTGGGGGCTTCTTCAATCAGCCAGCTTTCGGGATCGAGTGTAGTCAATGTACATTCCCCCTTCGCATAGTTGTTGACCATAAAATCAAATTCTCCCCGGATCAGTTCCAGATTATCCCGGAAACCTTCCTTTTCAAGAAACTCGCTTTTACGGAAACAAAGATAAGGCATATTTGTACGATAAGGGGTGCCATGCTTTGCTGCATAGAGGATGGGCAGGGCCGTAAAGATGTGCTCGAACCGCTGATAAGCTGATGCCTGATGGTCAAAGGTAGTGATACCCATGACTAAATTGCTGAAACTTGTCCGGTATTGGGAAGCACTTTTTAGCCACGAACTGGAGTTCGGGTGACAGGTGGGAGTGGTGAGCAGGATCCATTCATATTTGGCAGCTTTGACTCCTAAGGTGATCTGGAGTTTTTTGCGGCTCATATAACGGCTGCTGTCCGGGATCATCGTATAGTAAAGACGGTCCCCAAACTGTTGCTTCAGTTTTTTCAGGACATCTTCCGTATCACTTTCATGTGATTCTGCAACCACAATCACCTGAAAGTCTGAATCATAGTCCTGATAGAGGAATAGAGGTAAGTTACGTTCCAGCGCAGCCTTTTCATCATGAGTTGTGATGACAATACTGACAGGCTGATCACTGTTCTTGTCCGGTATTTCATGACCAGCATCATCCTTTCCTCTCACTGGACGTCCCGGAATCCTTACCCTGAACAGGTAAGGATTTACCAACGAAGTGGCAAAAGTCAACACCAGAAGAATAATTCCGGTGATTATCGTAATTTCATCTATCTCAAACATTGGTGCAAAGATAGCAATATTTTTGTTTGTGAAGAAGAATATCTTAGAAATCTTCTTTCATATAGCTCTTGGGCAGTGGGCGGCAGTTATATTGGCTGGCCATCACTTCTCCGTAAGCCCCAGCACTTCTGATCGCAATGAGATCCCCTCTGTGGCATCTATTCAACTGGATAGACTTGGCGAAGACATCACTGGATTCACAAATCGGACCGACGACATCATAAGGTTGTTCCGGCAGGTCACTGCTTAGATTCTCTATTCTGTGATAAGCATCATAGAGAGCCGGGCGTATGAGGTCGGTCATGCCTGCGTCAACGATAGCAAATTGCTTCGCTACGCCCTGTTTGACATAGAGTATTCTGGTAATGAGTGATCCCATCTGAGCTACCACAGCCCGTCCTAATTCAAAATGCAGGGTTTGCCCCGGACGGAGTTTCAGATATTGGGCATAGGTGTCGAAATAGGCTTTGAAGTTGGGAACGGGGACCTGGTTCGGATGGACATAGTCTACGCCGAGTCCCCCGCCGACGTTAATGTTCTGTATTGGAATATGACGGTCTTCCAGCTGATCCTGGAGATCGTTGATCCGGTGGCATAAAGCCTTGAAGTTTCCCATGTCAAGAATCTGGGAACCGATATGAAAATGAAGGCCGATGAAATGGACATTTTTCATCTTCAGGGCTTCCTCTATGGCAGGGATCATATCCCGCATGGCAATGCCGAATTTGTTTTCCGCCAGTCCTGTAGTAATGTTTGCATGGGTATGGGCATCTATATCAGGATTGATGCGGAAGGCAATCCGGGCGATCTTGCCCTTTTGTGCGGCCAGAGCGTTGATGACTTCCAGCTCCGGAATGCTCTCGACATTAAAAGAAAAAATGTCCTTGTCCAGAGCGAAATTGATTTCCCGGTCGCTTTTTCCCACTCCGGCAAATACGATCTTGGAAGGAAGGAATCCGGTTTCAATGCACCTCTTGATTTCTCCACCACTGACACAGTCGGCTCCCAGTCCGGCCTGGCAGATTATTTTCAGTATCTTCGGGTTTGCGTTTGCCTTGACGGCGTAGTGTTCCGTAAAACCTTTATGCTTTGCTTCTTCTGTCTTAATGGCAGAAAGGGTCTTTTTCAGAAGATCGGTATCGTAATAATAAAAAGGTGTATCAACCTTTGTAAATTTATCTATTGGAAATTTTCCTTTCATTATTTCTTCTTGTTAAATAGGGTATCACTTAAACTCTGGAGGGCTTTTTTCTTGTCGCTCTCCCTGATAAGGAAAGAGATGTTGTAATTACTGCCACCGTATGAGATCATCCTGACAGGTATATCTTTCATGGCGTCTGTGGCAAGGGTCTCAAATCCCAGATTACTCCAGTCCAGGTCGCCGACGACACAGATAATACACATATCTTCATCTACCGTAACGGTCCCATATTTCTTCAGTTCAGCAACGATTTCTTCGAGATGCGTAGGGTTGTCAATGCTCATGGAAACTCCCACTTCCGAGGTGGTGATCATATCTATCGGAGTCTGAAAACTTTCGAAGATCTCAAAGACTTTCCTCATAAAACCGGTAGCCAGCAGCATCCGGCTGGACTTGATCTTGATGGCCGTAATATTATCTTTGGCTGCGACAGCCTTGATCTTTCCTCGTACAAGAACATTATCAATGATCGTACCGGGGGCTTTTGAATCCATGGTGTTTTTCAGCCGGACGGGAATGCCTGCATACTTGGCGGGTTGGACACAGGTCGGATGTAAGATCTTTGCCCCGAAATAGGCCAGTTCGGCAGCTTCCTCAAAATTGAGTTGGCTGACAGCATCTGTTTTCTCTACGATACGGGGGTCATTGTTGTGCATGCCATCAATATCTGTCCAGATCTGGATTTCATCAGCCGGCAGGGCTGCTCCGATAAGAGAAGCGGTATAGTCACTGCCGCCCCTCTGGAGGTTGTCAACTTCTCCGTAGGCATTCCTGCAGATGAATCCTTGGGTAACATAGATCTGATAACCTTCGTTTTTCTCCATCAACTCATGGAGTTTTTCCCGGATATACTGCGGGTCCGGTTCTGCGTTCTTGTCCGTGCGCATGAAATCGAGGGCATTCAGTAAAACAGCCTTGATCCCGATTTCCTGCAGGTAATTCACCATCATGTTCGTGCTCATGATTTCACCCTGGGCAACGATGTTTTTTGCTTCAAAACTGGTGAACAGATCCTTCGTAAAGGACCGTAAGTAATCAAATCTTCCTTTCAGGAAGGTTCCGGTTGCCTGTCTCATCTCTTTGGTTGAGTAGAGAGCCTGCGTGTGGTCAATGTATTTTTTCTCAAGATGATTGATGACATCATTTGCTCCATCAGGATTTTTTTTATACAGATAATCACTGATTTCTATTAGCGAATTCGTGGTGCCGCTCATCGCAGACAAAACAACGAAAGTAGGATCGCCTGATTCTGTGATTAAAGAGGCTACGGACTTCATGCGGTCAGGTGTTCCGACAGAAGTGCCTCCGAATTTCATTACCTTCATTTTGTTCTATTTTGGTATATGACTCTGTTGTTCGTGTAAACCGGAAAATATGATATTTTAAGTCCCCTGACGATTCTTGGAAATGACCGTCAGAGCAGAAATAAAACTTATGGATAGGAGAGTTTATAAATCTATTCTTCGTTTTTGATGCTCAGGTGATTATACTCCTTCGTCACTTCATTGAACTTACCCTCCTGGCAGCAATACACGATACCTGGATATTGATCCAGCATAGGAATATTATGTGTGCTCATTACTACGGCAGTACCGCTAGCGGTGACATTCTTGAGCAGTCTGACGATATTTGAAGCCGTTTCCGGATCCAGGTTCCCTGTGGGCTCATCTGCGATGATCATCTTCGGTTGGTTGAGAATAGCACGGGCAATGGCTACACGCTGCTGTTCACCTCCGGAAAGTTCATGGGGCATACGATCCTTTTTATCCATCATCTCCACTTCGGTGAGGACTTCATCAATCCTGTCATTAATTTTCTTTTTGTCTTTCCACCCTGTAGCCTTAAGGACAAACTGGAAATTCTTTTTCACGGAACGATCGTGAAGTAACTGAAAGTCCTGAAAGATAATTCCCATCTCCTTTCGCAAGGCCGGAATTTCCTTTCGCTTGAGGACTTTCAGGTCTCGCCCCAGCACCTCTGCTTTATCAGCCTCGTCGGGGTGAAGATCCAGTTCGCAATAGAGGGTCTTTAAAAGAGAACTTTTTCCGGATCCTACTTTACCGATGATATAGACAAATTCTCCCTCATCCACATGGAAGTTGACTTGAGAAAGAATCAGGTTATCTTCTTGGTAGATATTTACATTCTGATAGTCAATTAACATGATAATCCGTATATTTATGATTGTATCCCTTTGTCAGATACTTTTATGTTGGTTACGCTTTCCGATGATAAGTTCCCATTGCCTTGGCCAGCCGCCGGTCCTTATCCCAGTCCGGATTGTGACGCTTGAGCAGTTCTGCTGCCACATCCTCGATGCGAAGTCCCTTGTCTGTGAGCAGTACGATCAGATGATAGACCGTATCCGCAGCTTCATATACTAAATGATCCGTATCCTTGGCAGATGTTGCCTCAATAACTGTTTCCAGTGACTCTTCTCCGAATTTCTGGGCAATCCGGTTTGTCCCTTTCTTGAAGAGGACGGTCGTGTAACTGCCTTCAGGCATTTCCTTGTGACGCTTTTCGATAAAGTCCTGTAGTTCAGAGAGAAACTCGATAGGGTTATAGTTGTTCTCTTCAGCCCAGCAGGTATCTGTACCCTTATGACAGACCGGTCCTTCTGGATGGACCCTGACCAGTAAGGTATCACTGTCACAGTCTTTCTTGATGCTGACCAGATCAAGGAAATTTCCGGAGGTCTCCCCCTTAGTCCACAAACACTGACGAGAGCGGCTCCAGAAAGTAACCTTATGGAGCTGAAGGGTTTTCTCATACGCTTCCTTGTTCATATAGCCAAGCATCAGCACATTTCTGGTCTTTGCATCCTGTATGATAGCGGGAACAAGTCCGTTCATTTTTTCAAAATCGATTTCCATATTTATTGTTTTTTGATCTTATTTGAACTCTGGAGAATACCTCACATTGATTCCTTCTTTCCATAGATACTTCTTCAGGTCAGGGATCCTGATCTGTCCAAAGTGAAACACACTGGCTGCCAAGGCTGCATCTGCCTTGCCCTTGGTGAAGGCATCCCGGAAATCCTCCATAGTTCCTGCGCCTCCACTGGCAATGACCGGTATGCTCACTTCTTCAGCCAGACGGGCAAGAGCTTCGTTGGCAAATCCGTTTTGAACCCCGTCATTGTCCATGCTGGTGAAAAGGATTTCTCCGGCACCACGGTCCGCAGCTTCCCTGGCCCAGTCATACAGTCCGAGTTCCACTCGCTGGCGTCCGCCTTTCACATAGCAATGCCACCCATCCGGATCCTGCCTGGCATCGATGGCACAGACGCAAACCTGAGCCCCATAATGACGGGCAATTTCATTGATCAGCCCTGGATTGCGGATGGCTGCACTATTGATGCTGATCTTATCTGCTCCTGCCTGGAGGAGACGGTCTACGTCAGCTAATTCGGTGATTCCTCCCCCTACGGTAAAGGGGATATTGATTTCGGCAGCTACCCGTGAAACCATATTTGTAAAGGTCTTGCGACCTTCAACACTGGCTGTAATATCGAGGAATACCAATTCATCGGCACCGGCTGCACTATAGATTTTTGCCAGTTCCACCGGGTCACCGGCATGCCGTAGATTCACGAAATTCGTCCCTTTTACGGTCTCTCCATTCTTAACGTCCAGACAGGGTATAATCCGTTTTGCTAATCCTCTATTGTTCATATTCTCTGATGATTTGTTTCAGGTCTATGCGGCCTTCATAAATGGATTTTCCGAACACTACTGCCGGGATATGTGCGCCGGCCAGGGCCTCAATGTCCTTCTTTCCGGACACGCCGCCACTGGCAATCAGGTGCAGTTGGGGAAACTCTGCCATGATCTTCTGATAGAGGGACACGTCCGGTCCCTGGAGCATGCCGTCTCTGGAGATAGCTGTGCAAAGGACATTCTTGACGCCGTGATCTACAAATTTTTTGAGAAAAGGAAGCAGGTCTTCTCCTGAATCTTCTTTCCATCCATGAATGGAGATTTTCCCTTTTCTGACATCTGCACCCAGAATGAGGCGGTCGGCACCATATTTACCGAGCCATTTGAAGAATTGTTCCGGATGGGTCACGGCTATACTTCCTATGGTCACCATAGAAGCACCCTGACGGAAGGCTTTTTCTATGTCCTCGTCCGTCTTTATGCCTCCGCCGAAGTCTACTTTCAAATGAGTTGCCGACGTAATGGCGGACAAGGTCTCTTCATTGACGATATGCTGCGATTTGGCACCGTCAAGATCTACGATGTGGAGTCGTCTGAAACCGGTTTTCTCAAACTGCCTTGCAATTTCTTCCGGGTGCTCGGCATAGACTTTTTTCTGCTGATAATCGCCCTGGGTAAGCCGTACACATTGGCCATGAATAAGATCAATGGCAGGAATCAATTCTATATTCATAAGTTGTTTATTCTAACTACCGGTCTGGAAACTGGGATGATCATTTATTCGGAATATTCAGAAAATTTCTAAGGATCTGTTCTCCTGTGGGGCCACTCTTTTCCGGATGAAACTGGCAGGCGAAGAAATTCTTTTTGTGCAGGGAAGCACTGTAAGTCTGGATATAGTCCGTCGTGGCGATCGTCCATGGACATTCCGGGACATAAAAACTGTGGACAAAATACACGTATGGATGTGTGCCGATCCCTGCCAGTAAAGGGGAGGGCAGGATACCCTCTTCTGACTGGTCCGCTTTCATGCTCAGTTCATTCCATCCCATGGCCGGGACCTTGTCTTCATGCCGTTTGGGTTGAAAGCGTTTCACGACGGTATCAAAGATTCCGATACAATCCGTATTGCCTTCTTCGGAATGCGTGCACAGGAGCTGCATCCCTACGCAAATGCCCAGGACGGGTTGCTTTAAGTCCGCGATGACCTGATCCAGTTGATGCGCTTTCAGATAGTCCATGGCCTCACGTGCATTACCCTGTCCCGGAAAGAGTACACGGTCGGCCTTTTGCAGGAGTTCCGGGTCATCCGTGAGTGTGGGTTCTATCCCAAGGCGTTTGATGGCGTGAACGATGGAATAGATGTTTCCTGCATTATATTTTACGATAGCTACTTCCATTATAATTATTCAATGATTCGTGTTTCGTTCCCCTTAAATATGTTCCTTTCTGCCGATGACATGTCTGCGGGGTCAGCTGAAGATAATGGTCTTATTATGATAGGTGAGGATCTTATGCTCGATCTGCTTGGTTACTGCCCTGCTCAGGACAATTTTTTCCAGGTCTTTGCCCTTGAGGGCCATGCTCTCAGGAGTGTCCTTATGGGAGACCCTTACTACATCCTGTTCGATAATCGGTCCTGCATCCAGTTCTGCCGTTACATAGTGACTGGTGGCCCCGATGATTTTCACTCCTCGTTCCCATGCCTGATAGTAGGGGCGTGCACCGACAAAAGCCGGGAGGAAGGAGTGATGGATATTGATGATCCGGTTAGGATATGACTTGATCATTTCATCGGAAATGATCTGCATATAGCGGGCCAGGACGATAAAGGATACCCTTTCTTTCTTCAGCAATTCCATCTCGGCTTTTTCTACTTCATCCTTATTGGAATGGTCTTTCTTGATGGACCAGACGTAGTAGGGAATCTGAAACTGCTCTGCCACATAACGCAAATCTTCATGATTACTGACAATACAGGGGATGTCCACTTTCCATTCTCCTGCTTTGTAGCGGGCCAGCAGGTCATACAGGCAATGACTCATCCTGCTGACGAAAATGGCCATCCGTGGCTTTTCGTCACTGAAATACAGATGGAATTCCATCTGGTATCTCTGGGCATAGAGCGTGTCAAAATAGTCGTGAAGCTTTTCCCGTGGGATGAGGAAGTGGGCCAGATCCCATTCCAGACGCATAAAGAACATTCCATCTCCGTAATCTACATACTGATCAAGATGAACGATATTTCCTTGATTATCTGTGATAAATTTTGTTACCTCTGAGATGATGCCTTGTGTATCAGGGCAATGGAGCAATAAGATAGCTGTGGGCTTTGAGATCTTGTTCATTTTTTATTTTTTTGGAACCGCCAAATGGGTACGGAATTCTTTATGTTCAAGAAGCAAAGTTACTAAAAACTTTCTTATCTAAAGAAAAAAAATTTGATTTTTAAAAGAATGAAAGCTATATTTTTAGGGTCTGAGGGAATAGAGGTTTAGCCGCGGGGCTGATAGTATGGAAAATGAATCCTTTATCCGTTATATATTCATTTCGAGCATCCTTTTTCTTTAAGGTCATGGTCAGCAGTAAGCAGGATAATGGAAGTCGCACCGATGGTGAAAAGACTTTCATCTGTCAGGACCCGCCGTTCCCGTTCACCAAGGATTTCATTATCTACGAAGGTGCCGGTATTGCTGGGACCATCCCTTAAGGTGTATTTTAATTTTCCTTTCTTGTCCTCCGTCACGTTCAGGATGCAATGGGTCATATCAATACTGGGATCCGAAGTCTCAATGGGACAGTTGATGGGATTTCCTTTCATATAGCGTCCAATGACGTTGTCCCCTTTCTGTAACGGGATCACCTGTTTATAATGGAAGACATTTTCGATCACGATCAGGGAACCGTAATTTTCTTTCCGGGCATCCTTGCCGGAGAGAGGATCCTGCCCGTGGTGAATTCTGGATATTCCCAGACGGATGCCGAATTGTTTTCCACAATGTGGACAGGCAAATATTAATTTCTCACCGTCTTGATATTTCTTTTCATCGAAAATGATGAACTGCCCGCATCTAGGGCATCGTACTCGCTTCATTTCCTATTCTCCATTGTCAGCCGTTTCCGAAACTTCATCTCTTGTCTTCAATATCCAGCCATCAGAAAAAGCCTTTAAACTTTTCATCCTGTTCAAGGCATGGCGAGCTTCCTGCTCGTCAGAATATCTCCCGTATATTACCTTGTTGCTCAATCCTTTATGGAAATAGACTCTTGCTTTACTATATCCCTTCTTGTGAAGTCGTCTCACATAGTCTTTCGCATTACTCACGGTAACTTTGCTGGCGAGCACGATGCTGTAATAGGGTAATGGAATGGTCTTTTTCCCCTGAATACGGTTTTGTGACTTTTCAGGAGTCTTATTCCGAGGCTGAATGATGTCCTTTTTGGTAAGATTCAGAGTCGCTCCTCTGGTTACTTCTCCAGGCATGATTCTCGTCAGGAACCCGGCATCCATATTGCTTTTCAGGGTATGGGTATCCTGGCTTGATCCGAGTGGGGTGGAGTTCAGGAGAAACAGGACGATTGCAATACACGCTGCGGCCACATTACGCAAGAGGCTGACCTTGATACTGATGGTCTGTGGCTTATGCTGAAGGGGATGATCTGTGGACGCCTCGGCTTTCCCTACGGGATCAGCTTTTTCAGGTTCCGCCGGACGAATGGGGACGACATGCCCTTCTTGCGGGATCCCAATTTCCTGGAATGTGCTTTCCTGCTTTGCCACTGGCAGTGGCTTCATTTCAAATCCGCCTAATCCGTACAGATTAGGGGTCAGCAGTCCTGCTTCGCAAGGCTCAAAAGTATAGTTACCGTCCTCGTTCAAAGAGAGGGTACCGATGTTGTTCAACTCATATTTTCCGTTGTCGGCCAGGTCTTGCTTGAGCTCACATACTTCATTCTCTATGCGGGTGAGGGCTTCCGGATAACTTATATCGTATGCGTCTACATAGGACTGAGCCAAGAAAGAATCGTTGAGCGTGAGTTGAGGATTGAATCCAATCGTCCGTAACGGAGGGAGAAAGGTATCATCACTCTCGTCATATCTTGCATCAACATGGTGTGCAACAAATCCTCCAAAACCGGGAACGATCACACAATCATTGTTGAGGAGCAGAATTTCTATATGTTTTTGCAGTTCAATCACGATTGCAAAATTAACTCTTTTTCATGAATCGTGCAAATTAAAATGGACATTTAGTCAAAAAAAAGAAGATTGTTTTCTTCAGGTCATTAGAAAATGCTATCTTTGCATGAATAAATAGTTTTGCTAAAATTATGGAATACAAAGAAACGGAGATTAAAGGCGTCTGGATTCTGGATCCGAAAGTCTTCAAGGACGACAGAGGTTATTTCTTTGAGGTATGGAAACAGGCTGACTTTGACCAGCATATCGGCCGTCATGTGGAATTTATCCAGGACAACGAATCGAAATCCAGTTACGGTGTCCTCCGTGGTCTCCACTATCAGAAGGGAAAGTATTCCCAGGCTAAGTTAGTGCGGGTGATCAAGGGCAGGGTGCTGGATGTTGCCGTGGATATTCGGAAGAGCAGTCCTACTTTTGGCAAGCATGTGATGGTGGAACTGAGCGGAGACAACAAGCGCCAGTTTTTCATCCCCCGGGGATTTGCTCATGGTTTTCTCGTGTTGAGCGATGAAGCTGTGTTTACTTATAAAGTGGATAATATCTATGCTCCTCAGAGTGAAGCCAGCATCTGCTGGAATGATCCCGAGGTAGGTATTCAGTGGCCCATTGACCCGGAGAAGGTGTTGACGTCTGAAAAGGATCTGGCTGCGTGTTCGCTGAAAAATGCAGAACTGTTTGAATAGTTGGTGTATCGGTGGCCAATCAGACTTTTACTTTCATAATAGATTAGGATCGTGAATATAGCCATTATAGGAACAGGGTATGTTGGCCTGGTATCTGGAACCTGTTTTGCTGATACCGGAGCCAATGTGACGTGCGTTGATACCAATGCCGCTAAAATAGAACGCCTTCAGAAGGGTGACATTCCTATTTACGAACCCGGACTGGATGAATTGGTGGTGAAAAACGTCAAGGCGGGAAGGATGAAGTTTACGACTTCTTTGCCGGATATTCTCAATGACCAGCAAATCGTGTTCTCTGCTGTGGGCACGCCGCCTGACGAAGATGGCAGCGCTGACTTGAAATATGTCCTTCAGGTGGCTAAGACCATCGGAGAAAATCTTAACCATTATATGGTCATTGTCACGAAGAGCACCGTTCCTGTTGGTACGGCCGGAAAGGTCCGGCAGACCATCCAGGCCGAACTGGACCGGAGGGGAGTGGATGTGGACTTTGATGTGGCCAGTAATCCTGAGTTCTTGAAGGAGGGTAGTGCGGTAAAGGATTTCATGAGTCCGGACCGCGTGGTGATCGGAGTAGAAAGTGAGAAGGCCAGGAAACTCCTGACCAAGCTCTATAAACCCTTCATGATGAATCATTTCCGGATTATTTTCATGAATATTCCGTCGGCTGAAATGACCAAATATGCAGCTAATTCGATGCTGGCTACCCGTATTTCCTTCATGAATGATATTGCGAATCTTTGTGAACGGGTAGGAGCGGATGTCAACATGGTCCGTGCAGGGATAGGAAGTGATACACGCATAGGACGGAAATTTCTCTATGCGGGCTGCGGCTATGGGGGCAGTTGCTTCCCTAAGGATGTCAAGGCTTTGATCAAGACGGCGGAAGACAACGGTTACAGCATGAATGTGTTGAAAGCCGTCGAGGGGGTGAATGCTTCGCAGAAGAGACTGTTGTTTGAAAAACTCACGGAGGCTTACCACGGCCAGTCTCTTGAAGGAAAGACGATTGCTCTCTGGGGGTTGAGTTTCAAACCTGAAACGGATGATATGCGGGAATCAACGGCCCTCGTTCTCATTGATCTTCTTTTGAAGGCGGGATGCTTTTTAAGCGTTTTTGATCCCGTAGCGATGGAGGAATGCAAGAGGAGGATGAAACGGAAGGCGGAGAAGGAAAACTCAAAACTTCCTTTGTCCCGTATTCAATATTGTAAGGATATGTATGATGCTGTGCGGGGGGCTGATGCCCTTCTCCTGCTTACGGAATGGAAAGAATTCCGCTTGCCCAGATGGGATGCGGTGGCCCGCAGCATGCGACATAGATTGGTTCTGGATGGAAGGAATATTTATGATGCCGATGACCTCCATCAGATGGGTTTCGAATATCATTGTATAGGAAAGTAATGCGAAAAACAGTTTATATTATCTTAGCTTGTGTTCTGGTCCTGACAGGTTGCAGACACAGAAATGTAAATGGAACTGTTCCACAGGAAGACCTTCAGGCAAAGAAAATGCTTCAAGGAATATGGGTGGACGAAGATGATGAAGAGGATGTCGCCTTCCGGGCTAAAGGGGACACGATCTACTATCCTGATTCAACGAGTCAACCGGCATATTTCAAGATCATTAAGGACACTTTCTATCTTGAGGGAAGTGAGACCGTGAAATATCCGATCGTCAGACAGTCTCCACATGTTTTCCAATTTAAAAACCAGAATGGGGATCTGGTGAAATTAATCAAGAGTGAGGATCCTTCTGATATTGATAACTTCCAGCAGAAACGGGTGGTGGCACTGAACCAGAACAAACTTGTCAAGCGTGACACGGTCCTGATGTACCATAACCAGCGCTATCATAGTTATATACAGGTCAACCCGACCACTTATAAGGTGATCAAGCCTACCTACAACGATGATGGCGTAGAGGTAGACAATGTCTATTATGACAATATTGTCTATGTCTCTCTTTATCAGGGGGCGACGAAAGTCTTTTCGCGTGATTTCCATAAACAGGATTTCAAGCGGCAGATTCCTGGACCTTTCCTCCGTCAGGGAATCCTGAGTGATATTGTCTTTCAAAAAATTGACCAGGAAGGGGTCACTTATACGGCGGTCATCGCTTCTCCGGATAGTGATAGCAGCTATGAGGTGAATATTATCATTTCTTTTAGAGGCCAGATGCGTCTGGAGATTCAATAAAAAAGAGGAATACACGGCAGGATCCGGTGCATTCCTCTGATTGATTCCTAATACCTTGCGTACTGTCCCGCCTTTTGCCAAAAGCAAAAGGGGATCAGGCTCCACAGAAAAACAAGACAATGATTTCGGCAGTGAGAATCCTTAAAAACATGCTGAGTGGATATACGGTAGAATAGCTCACTGCAGGAGTTTCCTTTGAACAGACTGAACTGGCGTATGCCAGAGCAGGTGGATCCGTACAAGTACCAGCAATCATACCCATTATGGTATAATAGTTAAAGTGATACTTTAATCGCGCGATCACTCCGATGACCAGGATAGGGATGACGGTGATCAGGAACCCCGTATAGACATATTTCAGTCCGTTGCCCTGTACTACTGTATACCAGAAGCCCGATCCGGCCTTGATACCTACACTGGCCAGAAACAGCACCAGTCCGATTTCCCGCAGCATCATATTGGCAGACGTGGTCGTATAGGTTACCAGTTTGAACTTATACCCATAGCGGCCGATCAATATGGCTATGATCAGCGGGCCTCCTGCAATTCCGAGTTTCAGGGGAGCTGGCATACCCGGAATGGCTACGGGAATGCTTCCCAAGAGGATACCAAGGATGATTCCTATAAAAATGGTAGCGATATTCGGCGCATCGAGGCGCTTTACCGAGTTGCCCATCATGTCTGTTACCTGATTGACATTATCTTCATGTCCGACGACCATCACCCGGTCACCTACCAGAAAACGGTAATCACGGGATGCAAACAGGTCTATTCCCTGGCGTGTGATGCGTGTGACATTGACGCCATAGACACTTGAGAAGTGCATCTTGCCTAGTTCTTTACCGTTCATGGCTGGATTGGTCACGATAATACGTCTGGAGATCATCGGCTGTTTTTGCTCCTCTTCATGCCATTCTGGCTGGATTTCCGGACCGATAAAGGCCTTGACGGCATTTACGTCGGCTTCTGCACAGACAATATGGATTTCATCACCTGACTGGAAAACGGTATCACGCTTAGGTGCCTCCAGTGTGCCCTCATGCATGATACTGGTGCAGACGATGTCGCGTTTTAAGAACTGAGAGATTTCATGCAGGCTTTTTCCGGCTATGTAAGCATTCTGGACCTTCAGGTACATCGGATGCGGTTTTGATTCCGGATTTTCCTTTTCGCTTGCATTTAGTTTTTCGTCTTCCTCCTTCAGATTAATGCGGCAGATATATTTGATGGCAATGGTAGCCCCGATCATGCCCAGCACTCCAAGAGGATAGGCACAGGCGTAACTGTTTGCAATATCAAAGTTGTTTCCGTTCGGAAACACGCTCTGCAAGGCTTCTTTGGCAGCTCCCAGGGCAGGCGTATTGGTTACGGCGCCGAACAGAGTGCCTACCATCATAGGGAGGTTCTTCGGATCTTTTGTGTTAAAAAACAGGTAATAGCATGCGAACATCACTAAGATGTTCAAAAGAATCATCATGCTGGAGAGAATGTTCAAGGTGATCCCTCCCTTTTTGAAACTCTCGAAAAATCCCGGGCCAACCTGCAGACCGATGCAGAATACAAATAAAATCAGACCGAAATCTCTTACAAAGTCCAGAATATCCGTCGGTGCGGTAAAACCGATATGGCCGGCGATGATACCTGTAAAGAGCACAAAGGTGACCCCTAATGAGATTCCGCCGATCTTGATTTTTCCCAGACTGATCCCTGTTGCGATGACAATGGAGAAGAGCAGGGCTATATGTGCGACGGAGTTTTGTGTAGTGAATAAACTGATAAACCAATCCATAATATAAAAAAAGAGATGAACACCGGATTTGCAAGAAGCACCTTGTGTCCCGTATTCATCTCTTTGATGTGTTTGTTATTAGATGACTGATGATAATTAATTATTCGTTGATCGCTGCGATAGCCGGCAGGGTCTTACCTTCAATGGCCTCCAGGAGGGCACCGCCACCGGTGGAGATATAAGACACCTGGTCTGCCAGGCCGAATTTGTGAATGCAGGCTACGGAATCACCGCCTCCGATGAGGGAGAAAGCTCCTGCCTTGGTAGCCTTGGCGATAGCCTCAGCGATAGCTTTGGAGCCACCGGTAAAATTATCAAATTCAAACACTCCGGCAGGACCATTCCACAGGATCGTCTTGCTGCCTTCAATGGCCTTGGCAAATGCCTTGCGGCTTTCAGGGCCGGCATCCAGACCTTCCCATCCATCGGGAATAGCACCTGAAGCGGTGATCTTGGTGTTCGCATCATTGGCAAATTTGTCAGCGATGACCGAATCGGTTCCCAGCACCAGATTCACATGGTTCTCTTTAGCTTTCTTGATGACATCCAGGGCAATGTCTAGTTTGTCATTCTCGCAGATAGAATTGCCGATCTTTCCACCTTGTGCCTTCGCAAAGGTATAGGTCATTCCTCCACAGAGAATCAGGTTGTCCACTTTCGTGAGCAGGTTTTCGATGATCCCGATCTTTGTGGATACCTTAGAGCCACCCATGATGGCGGTAAAGGGACGATTGATGTGATTCAGGATGCTGTCCACGGCCTTGACTTCTTTCTCCATCAGATAGCCGAGCATCTTATGATTCTTGTCATAGAACTGGTCTATGACGGCTGTGGAGGCATGCTTGCGGTGAGCTGTCCCGAAGGCATCCATCACATAGACATCTGCATAGGAGGCGAGTATCTTGGCAAATTCTACCTGACGCTTCTTCATATCAGCCTTTGCAGCATCATATTTGGGATCATTCTTGTCAATGCCTACTGGTTTACCTTCCTCTTCAGGATAGAAACGCAGATTTTCCAGTAACAGGGCCTCGCCACCCTTCAGGGCAGCTGCTTCCTTGCCGGCATGAGCACAATCCGGGGCAAACTTCACCTCTACGCTGAGGGCTTCGGAAACATTCTTTACGATCTGTTTCAAACTCAACTCCGGTTTTACTTTACCTTTGGGCTTGCCCATGTGACTCATCATGATCAGAGCGCCTCCGTCATTGAGAATTTTCTTCAACGTAGGCAGGGCTCCGCGGATACGGGTATCATCTGTAACATGACCGTCTGCATCCAAAGGGACATTGAAGTCAACACGTACGATTGCCTTGTGACCGGCAAAATTGAAATCTTCGATTTTCATTTTAACGTTATTATTTAAGGGTTGATTATTGCACTATTAGCATACAAAGTTAATAAAAAGAACACAGAAACGGGTTGGAAATGGAAGTTTTTAATATTTTTTGCTATTGATTTCCTGAATCTGGTGACTATCTGACCGGAATGCCAACTCTGCTTGACAATTTTTCGCTCAGGAGTCCTCATATTCTGTCGGATCTTCTATTCCGGCTTCTTTCAGCGCTTCTTTACGCTCTCTGCATGTGCCGCATTTCCCGCATTGTTTCTTACCGCCTTTATAGCAACTCCAGGTTTCTGCGTAATTGATGCCCAGTCGTTTGCCGATACGGGCAATGTCGGCCTTGGAAATATCCGTATAAGGAGCTGCGACTCTGATATGGGCAAAGGTACCGGCGACAGTTGCCTGGTCGATGGCTTTGATAAATTCGGGCCGGCAGTCAGGATAAATAGTGTGATCACCGCTGTGATTGGCGATCATGACCCGTTTGAGTCCGTTGCTTTCCGCAATGCCGGTGGCGATAGAAAGCATGATCCCATTGCGGAAGGGTACAACGGTGGACTTCATGTTTTCGGCGTCATAATTGCCTTCTGGTATGGCCTGGTCTCCCTCCAGGAGTGAACTTCTGAAATACCGGTGGATAAAATCGAGGTTAATGGTAATATGCGGAATGTTCAGACGTTTGCAATGCAACTCGGCGAAAGGTATCTCACGGGCATTGTGATTGCTGCCATAGTCGAAACTTACTCCTAAAGCAATTTCATCTTTTTTATCGTATAATAATGTGATGGAGTCCATGCCTCCGCTCACGATAATGACTGCATCTTTCATCCTCTTTATTTTTAAAAGGGCAGACCCACGAATGGAGCTGCCCTTGTCTCTGATCATGATGATCAGTACTCTTATTCTATGACTACGAGAGGATCCTCCTCCCGCACCGTCTGACCGACTTTCACGCAGATCGTCGTTACTTTACCGTCCTTTTCTGCCTCGATGTTGTTCGCCATCTTCATGGCTTCCAGCACGACGAGTGTATCTCCAGCCTTTACCTGTTGGCCTACGGCTACCTGAATGCCGGTGATCGTTCCCGGCAGGGGAGCCTTTACCGCCTTGTTGCTGTCTACTGGTGCTGAGGAGACAGGTTCTGCCCCTGCTTCCGTGGCTGCCGGTTGTCCCAGAACAACTTTCTTCTTTTCAGGCTCGGCCGGCTTTTCCATCTGTACCTTAAAAGAATCTCCGTTCACCGTGACATCAGCCACATTGTTTTCATCAATTTCTCCGATGGTAACCTTATATGCTTTCCCATCGATAGTATATTTGAATTCTTTCATTTCGTAATAGAAATTTGAAGTTTAAAACTTTATCTTGCTGAAGGCTTTGGAGTCATACCCTGAATTCTCGCGTTCCAGAGGGTATGGCGCTTCTTGATGGTAATGATGCCCGGCTCTTTGTCGTGGACATTATTGCCCTCAAATTCATACAGAGCCATCGCAATTGCTGCATATATATTCTGATCCATCATTTGTTCTTTAAAATAAATTTCAGATAAGGATTACATCGGCATGCATCCATGCTTCTTGGCCGGGAGACTCTGACGCTTCGTTGCCAACTGGGCCAGTCCGCGGCAGATGCGGAAACGTGTGTTGCGCGGCTCTATGACATCATCGATATATCCGAACTGGGCTGCCTGGTAAGGATTAGCGAAGGTGTCCGTATATTCCTGTTCTTTCTCCGCAAGGAATGATTTTACATCTTCCCCGGCTGCCTTCTTGGCTTTTGCCTCTTTTCCACAGAGGACAGCCACGGCACCACTTGCTCCCATTACGGCAATTTCTGCCGAAGGCCAGGCAAAGTTCAGATCGGCACGCAACTGTTTGCATCCCATCACGATATGACTTCCGCCGTAAGCTTTACGTAAGGTTACCGTAATCTTGGGTACGGTAGCTTCTCCGTAGGCATAAAGGAGTTGTGCGCCATGCAGGATAACGGCATTGTATTCCTGGCCTGTCCCCGGCAGGAATCCGGGTACATCGACGAGTGATACGATGGGAATATTGAAAGCGTCACAGAAACGGACAAACCGTGCACCCTTGCGGCTGGCATTGACATCCAGGACTCCTGCATAGGCTGCGGGCTGGTTGGCTACAATACCTACACTCTGTCCGTTGAAACGGGCGAAACCGGTGATGATATTCTTTGCAAATTTAGGTTGTACCTCGAAGAACTCCCCTTCATCGGTGATGGCTGCGATGACTTTGTACATGTCGTATGCCTGGTTCGGATCTTCAGGAATGATTTCATTCAGAGCATCCGCTTTCCGGTCAATAGGATCATCACAGTCTGTGCTTGGCGCTTCTTCCGTATTATTGGAAGGAATATAGGAGAGCAAGGTCTTGATCAGTTCCATGCATTCCTCTTCGGTCTTTGCCGTAAAGTGGGTGACACCACTCTTGGAAGCATGTACACTGGCGCCTCCCAGGTGTTCTGCATCAATATCTTCTCCCGTAACCGTCTTGACCACCTTAGGTCCGGTAAGGAACATATAGGATGTCCCTTCAGTCATGATAATAAAATCGGTCAGGGCAGGAGAATATACGGCACCACCGGCGCAAGGGCCCATGATTGCACTGATCTGGGGGATAACCCCGCTGGCAAGGATGTTACGCTCAAAGATCTCTCCGTAGCCGGCTAATGCGGCGATCCCTTCCTGGATGCGGGCACCACCTGAATCATTGATACCGATGACGGGAGCACCCATCTTCATGGCCATATCCATGATCTTGCATATTTTCTGTGACATGGTCTCAGAGAGGGAACCTCCGTGAACTGTAAAGTCTTGAGCATAGAGGTATACCAGACGACCGTCAATGGTTGCAGAGCCGGCTACGACACCGTCACCATAGATCTGTTTCTTTTCCATCCCAAATTGATGACAGCGATGGAGCTTGAACATATCATATTCTTCGAAACTGCCTTCGTCGACCAGCAGGTCAATACGCTCCCGGGCGGTGTATTTTCCTCTTGCGTGTTGCTTGTCAATGGCTTTCTGGCCCCCTCCAAGACGAGCCTGCTCGCGCTTGGCGATCAACTCTTTAATCTTTTCTACTTGTTTGCTCATAATAAGG
The DNA here is from genome assembly GCA_002409785.1 of Prevotella sp. UBA5379. GTDB lineage: Bacteria > Bacteroidota > Bacteroidia > Bacteroidales > Bacteroidaceae > Prevotella. Next base: position 28,288 of record DHOX01000050.1, read on the forward strand.
ATTCTATTGTTTTCAATATTATTTCTACCATCCTGGCTGGGTGTATATACACTGCCAACACTAATGGTTTCTTTTCATTAAAGACCGTGCAAAGATAATAATAATTCTTGAAATTCTGAGGATAGGATTTGAAAATCTTACTGATCAGCATGCCTTCAGGTCGTTTTTTACAGAATAAAAGAATCCTTTTTGCACAGATCAATTGAAGTGTGCAAAAATAGACTCTGCTGCCGATCTCTTGTTTGTTGATTTTCTGTTACAGTCGGATAACCTGGCGGACTCCCTTGATCGTCCTCAACTTCCTGATCAGGGAATTTGTTTTTGAGGCATCGCCGATCAAGACTTCGATATTGCCGGAAAACAAACCGTCATGACTGTCTATGTTGATGGATCTCATGGTCAGTTTGTCTTCTTTTGAAATCAAATTAGCAATATTGCTGACGATCCCCAGATCGTCATTGCCGATAATCCGGAGGGTTATCGTATATTGATGGGTCCCCTTTCCGGCCCATTTAGCCTTTACGATACGATAGCCGAAACGCTTCCTGAGCTCCGGTGCATTGGGGCAGTCCATACGGTGAATGGTGATCCCCCCGTTTACCGTGACGAAGCCGAAGATAGGATCACCATAGATGGGGTGGCAGCATTTGGCCAGTTTGTAATCAATGCCTTTCAGGTCCTGGTCAATCGTCAGGACATCCTCTTCATTCATCAAGGCCTCATGGTTAGGATCTTCGAATTCGAATTCCTGAGCACTGCGGGCCTCTTTCTGGTTGTTGACATTGAGATCATGGTCCCTTACTTCCTGATATTTCTCAATAATATCATTAGGGTCCAGACGACCATCTGAGACATCTTTGTAAAAGTCACTGATTTCCTTATATCCTAATTTCTTGATCAGGTGGCCTACCGTACTTTCATCTATGGCTACCTTGCGGTTCTTGAACCGGCGCTCCAGGAGTTCTTTTGCATAGAGACCGTCTTTGACCTGCGTTTCCTTCAGGGCTAATCTGATCTTGGACTTGGCCTTACTCGTGTTCACATAACTCAGCCAGTCCTGTTTGGGCTTCTGGTTGCTCTGTGTCAGCACTTCCACCTGGTCACCCGAATGCAAGGCTTCACGGAAATTGACCACCTTACCGTTGATCCTGGCTCCCACGCAATGATTGCCGATATTGGAATGGATGCGATAGGCTAAATCCAGGACCGTGGAACCCTTGGGGAGTTTTAGCAGATCACCTTTAGGAGTGAAGACATAGACTTCATCTTCATTGAGGTCCATCCTGAACTGGTCCATGAGCTGGAGATTGTCGTTATTCTCCAGGGCAGAGCGGATATTGGCCAGCCATTCATCGATGGCTCCCTCGCTCTTGATGCCCTTGTAGCGCCAGTGTGCAGCCAACCCATGCTCGGCGATCTCGTCCATCCGTTCCGTCCTGATCTGGACTTCCACCCATTTCTTCTCTGGGCCGAGTACGGTGATATGGAGACTTTCATAGCCGTTGGACTTGGGTACGCTCAACCAGTCTCTCAGACGCTTTGGGTTAGGCTGGTACATATCGGTGACGATGGAATAGACTTGCCAGCATTGCATTTTCTCCTGATTGCGCGGGGAGTCAAGGATGATCCGGATGGCAAACAGGTCATAAATACCTTCAAACCCACATTTCTGTTTCTGCATCTTCTGCCAGATGGAATGGATGCTCTTGGTACGGCCCTTGATCCGGAATTGAAGTCCGGCAGCTTCCAGTCTTTCTTTAACCGGTCGTATAAAGCGGTCGATATAGGCATCCCTGGATTTCTTCGTGGCGTTGAGCTTGTCCTTGATCATGTAGTAGGCATCATGATTGAGGTATTTAAGGCTCAGGTCTTCCAGTTCCATCTTCAACCGGTAGAGTCCCAGTTTATGGGCGAGGGGGGCATAGAGATAACTGGCCTCCTCGCTGACTTCCCTGCGGGCTTCCACGGCCTTGGTGTCGCGGATCTGCCGCATCACGTTCACCCGGTCTGCGATCATGATCAGGATGACCCGCATATCTTCGGAAAAAGAAATCAGAAGGTTGCGGAAATTATCACTTTCGATCACGGGGTTCCTTTTATAAAGATCATGGATCCGGGCGAGACCACGGATGATATGTGCTGTGCCGTCGCCATATTGCTCGCTCATCTGCTGGAGCGTATAATAGCCGTTGATCACTCCTTGATAAAGGATGATGGCAAGGACGCCATCCCTTTTCAGGCCGATCTCGTCAACGGCGATCTGTGCGGTCTGTAAAGCGTGCAGGATAGGATTCAGGCCGAAAACATCTCGCTGGAACTGATTGTTTTCGATCCCTTTCTTGATATATTGACGCAATTTCTCCAGGTCATCAGGCTTCATGAAATTCCCGATGGATGCCTCGAGATGATTAATGATATCAATGGCTTCCTTTTTCTCTTCTGGAGTAAAACTGAATCTTTCCTCGTTGTCCATGCGCAGTTTGAGCTAAATTCTATCGCAAAGATAATGTTTTTTATTGAGAAATTTCCGTTTTTCAGAAAAAGTATCTATATTTGTCCTAACTAACCACAAAAGTTAACATCATGTTAGATATTGAAGACTTAAAACAGATATCTGCAAAGGGTATCAGTGTAGAACAAGTCAATCATCAGTTGGATGATATCAAGAACGGTTTCCCTTTCCTCCGTTTGGATTCCGCTGCGGCAGTAGGAAAGGGGATACTGGCACCGAGCCAGGAAGAGGTAGAAACTTATTCCAAGGCATGGGAAGACTATAAGCAAAGAGGCCATCGGATCGTCAAGTTCGTTCCGGCATCTGGTGCGGCCAGCAGGATGTTTAAAAATGTTTTTGCATTTCTCAATGCTGACTATGATGTTCCGACTACTGATTTTGAGAAGACATTTTTTGCAGGGATACATGATTTTGCCTTTTTCGATGTTCTGGATGCGCGATGCGTGAAGAACGAGGGGAAAGGAATAGACCTGTTGATCAAAGATGGCAAGTACAAGGCAATTGCATCCAATCTGCTGAAACCGGAAGGACTTGATTACGGGGAGTTGCCTAAGGGACTGCTCCTTTTCCATAAGTATGCAGACGGACCACGTACGCCGATGGAGGAGCATCTTGTAGAAGCTGCCCTGTATGCAAGCTCTAACGGTGAAGCTCATGTCCATTTCACGGTCAGCCATGATCATCTGCCTCTCTTCGAAGAGAAGGTTGCTGAAAAAGTTGATAAGTATACCAAGAAATACCAGGTGAAGTATGACATTACCTTTTCCGAACAGAAACCGTCGACAGATACCATCGCAGCCAATCCTGACGGCACTCCCTTCCGGAACGATGACGGATCTTTGCTGTTCCGCCCCGGCGGCCATGGTGCCTTGATTGAAAATCTGAACGATATTCAGGCAGATGTCATCTTCATTAAAAATATTGATAATGTCGTTCCGGACCGTTTGAAGGGGGAGACCGTCAAATGGAAGGGCGTATTGGCTGGTGTCCTGGTGACTTTGCAGGAAAGGATATTTGCTTATTTGCGTCTGTTGGACAAGGGTGAATACAACCATAACCAACTTGAAGAGATCATCCGTTTTCTCCAGCGTGACCTGTGCTGCCGTAAACCGGATATCAAGGAACTGGAAGATGCTGAACTTGTCATTTACCTGAAGCAGAAACTGAACCGGCCTATCCGTGTCTGCGGGGTAGTGAAAAATGTGGGGGAACCTGGCGGCGGACCTTTCCTGGCCTATAATCCGGATGGTACCGTCAGCCTCCAGATTCTTGAATCCTCCCAGATCAACCCGGATGATCCGGCTGCCGTCCAGATGTTCCGGCAGGGGACCCATTTTAATCCGGTGGATCTGGTCTGTGCAACGAAAGATAAGAATGGAAAATCATTCCATTTGCCGGACTATGTGGATCCGTCTACCGGTTTTGTAAGTGATAAGAGTAAGAATGGCCATGACTTGAAGGCGTTGGAACTCCCCGGACTATGGAATGGAGCCATGAGTGACTGGAATACGGTTTTTGTCGAGGTTCCTCTGATCACCTTCAATCCGGTGAAAAATGTCAATGACCTTCTTAAAGAGCAACACCAGTAGGGGTGTGCTCTTCTTTCAGGTAAAGAGGGCAGAGTGAGGCGGTTATCCCAGATATTTCGTCAGGATCTTGGCATAACCGCTGTTGCGTATCTTCATAATGCTTTTTTCGCGGATCTGCCTTACCCGCTCGCGGGATAACCCATAGCTCTCGCCAATTTCTTCGAGCCCCTGCTGTGAGCACCCGATACCAAAACTCTTTTTGATAATGGAGATTTCACGTGGCCTGAGGACCTGGTTCAGGATGGAATCAATGTCATAGTTCATGGACTCTTCGTCAGCCCGCTTATCGGTACGGGTATCATCGTCATCGGATGAGAGCATGTCAGCCATCGAGTTGTCATCATCATCGCTGAAGGGGGCGTCAATGCTCATCTCATGATTATCGGCCTTCATGGCCTTGTCTATCTTATCAATATTAATATCCGTCAGTTCTGCCAGTTCATCTGCAGAAGGCTTGCGTTGGTGTTTTTGTTCGAAATTAGAGATCTCTGCATTGATTTTGGAAAGTGCGCCTACTTGATTCAAAGGCAGGCGCACCATCCTGCTCTGTTCGGCCAAAGCCTGCATGATGCTCTGCCGGATCCACCATACAGCGTAGGAGATGAACTTAAAACCTCTGGTCTCATCAAATTTTTCGGCAGCTTTCACCAGCCCTATATTTCCCTCGTCTATGAGATCAGTAAGAGACAACCCCTTATGCTGGTACTGCTTGGCCACGGAGACGACAAAGCGCAAATTCGCACGTACAAGTTTGTCCTTGGCACGTTCTCCTTCCTTGCCCCCTTTCTTGATCTGGCGGGCGAGCTGGGTCTCTTCGTCTACTGAAATCATTGGGATCCGCCCAATTTCTACCAGGTAATTATTCAATGATTCACTAGCACGGTTGGTTATGCTTTTTTGTATTTTCAGTTGTCTCATGTCTTTAGTTTTTTCAAAAGGTTATCGCTGCAAAAAATGTACCAGAACAGCATAAAAAGTAGTTCCTATGGATGCTCATCTCTCTATAAACGCATGATGGTGCAGTTTATTGCAAGAAAAGCAGGGCTTTATACCCATAATTATCGATAATTAACTTAATTCCGCTTTTCATGTTTACGCTTTCATCCTCAGGAGAAGGAACCGTCGGTTATATTCAGAATTTTCTCTGTACTTTCTTTTATTAAGGTCAAAAAAAACACTTGACGGATTCTTTCCCGTCAAGTGTTGTCTGTTTTTATCCCAGGTATTTCATCAGAATCTTCGCATTGCCGCTTTCCCGGATCTTCGCAATGCTTTTTTCCCGGATCTGCCGTACACGCTCCCGCGTCAGTCCGAATTCCTCACCTATTTCTTCGAGGCCACGTTCATGGCATCCTATGCCAAAACAGGCCTTCAGTATTTTCAGTTCGCGGTCTTTCAATACACCATTCAACACCTTGTCCAGGTCTATTTTCATAGATTCATAATCTACCTGGCGGTCTGTCCTGGAATCACTTCCGGAAGCCAGTACGTCAGCCATGGAGTTATCGTCGTCATCTCCGAATGGGGCATCAATGCTCATGTGGTGAGAGTCAGCATTCAGGCTCTGCTCTATCTTGATCTCATCCATGTGCAGGATTTCGGAGAGTTCCTGCACGGAAGGGCGGCGGTTATGCTTCTGGACAAATTTGCTCGTGGCCTGACTGATCTTGCTCACGGCACCTACCTGGTTCAAGGGCAGGCGGACGATCCGGCTTTGCTCGGCAATGGCCTGCATGATGCTCTGGCGAATCCACCATACTGCGTACGAGATGAATTTAAAGCCACGGGTTTCGTCAAATTTTTCAGCAGCTTTGACCAGCCCGATGTTCCCCTCGTCAATAAGGTCAGTCAGGGAAAGTCCCTGATGCTGGTATTGCTTGGCTACGGAGACTACAAACCGCAGGTTCGCGCGGACTAATTTTTCCTTAGCCCGTTCGCCCCCTCTGCCACCTTTCCTGATCTTTTCAGCCAGTTCGATTTCATCATCTACGGTGATCATTGGTTCACGCGCAATTTCAGCCAGGTATTTATCAAGAGCCTCGCTCGAACGATTTGTAATACTTCTGTTGATTTTCAGTTGTCTCATTCCCATTACCTCAAACTATCTTTTTTTTGATATCCTATTGTATATAACTGCATTTCGCCTTACTCTATTCAAAATGCGAATGCAAAATTAGCAAATAAAATCGATACATTTGTCAATATATAAGAAATTCTTCCTTTTCAGTTGCAAACATTGTACACTTTTTACTTTTTTCAAGTTTTCGTTCTTCACTATTTGTTTTTTTACCTACCTTTGCAAGCAAAAGACGAAGAAGAAGTGCATATCGCAATAGCAGGAAATATCGGGAGTGGGAAGACGACCTTGACGAATATGCTGTCCCGTCATTATGGCTGGAAGAAATTGCTGGAGGCGGTGGAGCAGAATCCTTATATCGAGGAGTACTATCAGGATATTCCGCGCTGGTCGTTCAACATGGAAGTGTATTTCCTGAAGCAACGGTTCCGGGATTTACTGAAAATCCGGGATACTGACCAGACGGTGGTCCAGGACCGTACCATTTTTGAAGGGGTCTATGTCTTTGCAGCTAACAATAAGGCGATGGGATTCCTGAATGATACGGATTTCAATACCTATATGGCACTTTTCCAATGTATGATGTCAGTGGTCAAATTACCAGACCTGATGATTTACCTGCGTTCTTCCGTACCCCATCTGGTCAGGAACATCGAGAAAAGGGACCGCAGCTATGAGCGGACCATCACTCTGGATTATCTGACTAATCTGAACCTGCTCTATGAGGATTTTATCTTCCATCATTATAAAGGCCGGACAATGGTCGTGGAAGTTGATGCGATCGACTTTGAGCATCTGCCTCGTGATTTCGGGAAGATTACGGATCGGATTGATGCAGAACTCTATGGTCTGTTCTCCTCTGCACAAAAGCCGGTTCCGCCGGTCCTTTAATTATATTTTCTGTTGAATCAATTTATCTTAACTCTCTGAAAAAATGCATATTGCAGTTGCTGGAAACATAGGCGCAGGAAAGACTACGCTGACGGAAATGCTGGCTAAACGTTATGGGTGGAAAGCTCATTTCGAGCCAGTGAACAATAATCCTTACCTTGAGGAGTATTACAAGGACATGAAGCGCTGGTCCTTTAATATCCAGATTTATTTTCTCAGCAAACGTTTTAAGGACGTTGTTGAAATTTCGAAGAGCAAGGACACGATCATCCAGGACCGAACGATATTTGAAGATGCCCGTATCTTTGCTCCTAACCTCCATGACATGGGGCTGATGAGCGATTGTGATTTTGACAATTATATCGATCTGTTCGATCTGATGGTTTCCTTGGTCCGATTACCGGATTTGCTGATCTATATCCGTTCTTCCGTGCCTACCCTTGTCGACCATATTGAAAGGCGGGGCAGAGAGTACGAAAAGGGAATCCGCATTGATTATCTGAAAGGACTGAATGACCGCTACGAGAAATGGATTGATGGATACAAGGGCAATCTGATGGTGGTTGATGGAGATCGTCTCCGTTTTCAGGAGAATATTGAGGATTTCCGGAAAATTACAGATCGTATAGACAGTGAACTCTATGGTCTGTTCCCGTTGGATAAGGGTGCTTGTCCCATCAGATTTTAAAATTCAAACTTGTTTTCTGTCCTTATCGTTATATCTCCGGCAGGATGATATGCACCATCGGGGCCATCTCAATGTACCATCGGAACTATCTCTATG
>DHOX01000050.1:36331-38693 GCA_002409785.1 Prevotella sp. UBA5379
TCTGTATGTACCATTGGGGGCATCCCGGTGTACCATTGAGGCATTTTCTGATCACAATCGTGAAAGTCCGCAGACAGAGATCTTAACATGAATTCAGAAGGTGTTCTTGTGTCGAAAGAGAGGACCGGTGATCAGAAAAGAAAGAAAAATCCTGTGGAATTCAATTATATTGTGTACCTTTGCAAATGACAGTTGGTTCATATACCATTGATCAAAAAGGGAATCAGGTAAAAAACCTGAACAGTCCCGCTGCTGTGTGCAGCCTTTTTTGAGCGGAACATTTCACCACTGGGCATTGCCGGGAAGGTGGTTCCGTGACCAGGCTGCAAGTCAGAAGACCTGCCAGTTGTCTGTTTTCTTGTTCCTTCCGAGGAGAGGGACCAGGACTCATCCGAGTGAATAAAATTTGCGAGATTTCATGAATAGAATTCTCATTACGGCTCTTGCGATGATGGCAGGAGCCAGTGTGTTACCGGCGCAGACCCCGAAAGATACATTACGTTCTCACCTACTTCAGGATGTGGAAGTAAAAGCTGCCTCCATACCATCCCCATTGAAATCCGGTTCGCCGGTACAGGTTATGGACCGTTCTCAGATGGAAAGGATGGGAGTGGCAGATGTGTCTGAAGCCTTAAAGCATTTTGCAGGGGTCCAGGTCCAGGACTACGGAGGAGTAGGAGGGCTGAAGACCGTAAATATCCGGGGACTCGGTGCCCAGCATACCGGCGTATGCTATGACGGCGTCGAAGTAGGCGACTGCCAGTCCGGACAGGTAGACCTCTCCCGTTTTACCCTGGAGAATGTCTCGTGGCTGTATCTGACCATCGGTCAGCAGGATGATATTTACGAGAGTGCCCGGCAATATGCCTCTGCGGGTACCATCAATATCATTACTGATCAGGAAGAACGTTTCAATCCTGTTCATCCCTTTACCGGTTCCGGAACGATAAAGACCGGTTCGTACGGCCTCTTCCAGCCCTCCTTCCTGACTTCCGGATGGATAGGCAGCAAACTCCGTCTTTCGTCCTATTTCAGTGACCAGCATGTCGACGGCAATTACCGTTATCATCTCATGAACGGTACCCATGAAATCGATGAGAAGCGGAACAACAGCAGGGTGGACGCATGGCGGGGAGAGATGAACCTGGCCTGGCTGATCGGCCCTCGCCAAGACCTTCATGTCAAGGTCTATGGGTTCGATTCCAAACGCGGGCTTCCCGGCGGGATCATTTATGACAATACCTATAGTGCCGAGAAGCTCACGGACAAGAACGTGTTCATACAGGCCTTCTATGAGAATCGCTTCTCTGGCCGTTTCAAGATGAAGTCGGCCGCTAAGTGGAATTATTCCTGGATGCGCGATTTCAATGTCCCAGCTTCAGGACCGACAGAGGACCGGTTCCGCCAGAATGAGGTCTATCTCACTTCTACAGGGCTGTATCATTTCACGCGGAGGCTGAGTGGCTCCGTGGCCCAGGACTGCCAGTACAACTATCTGTCTACCACTCTGCGCAATTGCCCTTATCCATCCCGTCACAGTTCTCTGACCGCCACAGCCGTAAAATATGCGACGGACAGGATGACCGCCACGGCCTCCCTTCTCTATACCTATATCCATGAGCAGGTGAGGAAAGGAAATGCAGCTCCGGACCTGCACCGCCTGAGTCCGGCCTTCAGCCTGTCATGGCAACCCTTTGCGGAGGCACTCCGTTTCCGCCTTTCCTATAAGGACATTTTCAGAGCTCCCACGCTGAATGATCTCTATTACCTGCTCATCGGCAATACCCACTTGAGGCCGGAGAAGACAAGGCAGTGGAATCTCGGCGTCACCTGGACACGCCATCTGTCCAGGATCGTCGATCATATCACCTTTACAGCCGATTCCTATTATGGTCTGGTAACGGATAAGATCGTTGCCGTACCGACCATGTTTATCTGGAAAATGACCAATTTGGGAAAGGTGCGCTCCCTGGGAGCAGACGTGACCATGAACGCCAGTCTCATCTGGTGCAAAGGGTGGTCCTCTGATCTTCTGCTGACATACGATTACCTGCATGCCGTGGACAGGACCACCCGCGGAAGTGCCACGTATAATAACCAGATCGCTTATACCCCGCGGAATGCGGGGAGTGCCAGCGTGATGATCCATTCCCCATGGGCTGACTTGACCTATAACCTGGTACTGACGGGCACGAGGTATACAATGAACTACAACGGACCGGAAAACCATCTGCCGAGCATCCTGGATCATAGTCTGTCCCTTTCCAGAAGTTTCCCTCTCCGAAGGCATACCCTGCGCCTGCAATTGGATGTCCTGAACCTTGGGGGAAAGAACTATGAGGTCATCCGGTTTTATCCCATG
>DHOX01000050.1:38910-43155 GCA_002409785.1 Prevotella sp. UBA5379
GTAATGTGATGGTATCATTCTTATCATCAGATCATCAGAACAGAATAATCAATTTTAAGTATAAGGAAAAATGAAGAAGAATGTATGGAAACTGCCCCTGCTTTTAGCGGCGCTTTTGAGTCTGGCAGCTTGTAGCAATGACGATGACACAAAATCAATTACTGATTCCAATGCCACCTCTACCACAAATTATGCCTATATCGTGAACAATGGCAACTGGAATGCGAATGATGGAGCAGTCATGAGCCTCAATATGTCTGACAAATCATGGGTGATGAAGGACATCTACAAGGCCTGCAACGGCAAGGGTATCGGGGATGCCCAGGACCTGGCGATCGCAGATGGCCAACTCTTTGTCACCTCGACCACCGGTGATAAGGTCGAAGTCTTGAAGATGGACGGGGAAATTATCAAGACGGTGCCCATGAAGAACCGGTCTCCACGTTATATCATCGCTGATGGCAACGAGGTGTATTTCACAGCCTATTCCGGTTATGTCTACCGGATGAATGCCAGCAACTATACCGTTGATGACAGTGTGCAGGTGGGGGATCATCCTGAAGCCCTGGCGGTTGCCGACGGTAAGATCTATGTAGCCAATTCCGGCTATGGGACAGGGAACACGGTGAGTGTCATCGATGAAGCTTCTTTCAAGAAGACCAAGGATATACAGGTGGCTCTGGATCCTTATAACCAGATGATCGCCGTGGGCAGCAAAGTGTTCCTGATCAGTGATCTGGACTTTACGGATAATCTGCTCCAGGTCATTGATGTTGCTACCGGCAAGGTGACCTCTCTCACATCCGCTTCCACCATGGCTTACGATCCGCTGTCCTCATCCCTGGTCTGCATCTTTGACGCCTATTCTTCCACAAAGCCGAAGCCGACCTATTTCCGCTATGACCTCTCTACCGGCAAGACAACGAGTCTGTCAGGACTGAGCATCGTCAAGGATCCTGGTCAGGTGAGCGTCGATCCTTCCACGGGTCAGATCTATGTGGTCGATAATGAAAGTTACAGTGCTCCTTGTTCCATTTATGTCTTTGACAGCAACGGTAACAAATTGCGCACGCTGACAAATGTAGGATATGGTACCGAGCAGGTTGTGTTCAATCCGAATGGCAAGGTCAACTAAACTCCTGACGGAATGAAGAATCTGCGATATATCCTTTCCTTTGCTGTCTGTGCCCTCCTTGCTGCCTGTGGAGGTTCCCGCACGGGAGATTCAGGGGCAGGAGGAGACACTATTGCCTTTAAGTATGCCCGGGACATTTCCCTCGTCAGATATGAGGGCTATACTGTGGCTAAGATCAGGAATCCCTGGAAAAACGGGCAATTATTGCATACTTATATCCTCATACCGAAAACAGAGAAGCCGGTCCCTTGTCATCTGCCTCCCGGAGACCAGATCCGCATACCCGTCAGCCGCAGTGTCATCTCGACGACAGCCCATTGCCAACTTCTGGAGTATCTTCATGCCGCGGATGCTATCGCAGGGGTCTGTGACCTGAAATATATCCTTATCCCGGACATTCAGAACCGGGTGAAAAGAGGAAAGATTGCCGATTGTGGCAATAGTATGTCCCCGACGATCGAGAGGATCATCAGTTTGAAACCCCAGGCTCTGTTCCTTTCACCGTTTGATAACAGCGGGGGATATGGCAAGGTCCAGACATTGGGAATTCCCATTGTGGAATGTGCTGACTATATGGAGACCTCTCCCCTTGGCAGGGCCGAATGGATGAAGTTTTACGGTCTGCTTTTCGGTTGTGAGAAAAGGGCTGATTCCCTGTTCCTTGTCGTGAGTCGTACTTATCAATCCCTGGAGCGGAAGGCTGCTGCATTGCCTGTCGGACGATCTATCCTGACGGAGCGCAAGACGGGCAGTGTATGGTATTGCCCCGGCGGGGAAAGTACGGTGGGGCGGATGATTGCAGACGCCCACGGACAGTATGCCTTTGCCCGGGACAAACACAGTGGGAGTCTGTCGCTGTCTTTCGAGCAGGTCCTGGACAAAGCCGGAAATGCTGACGTCTGGGCATTCAAATATGACGGTGCTCAGCCGATGACAAAAGCCCAACTTCTCCAGGAATATCCGGGATATAGAGCATTGAAAGCTTTTCGGACCGGAGAGATCTACGAATGTAACAGTTCGACGGTTCCGTATTTTGAGCAGACGCCTTTCCGGCCCGATTTCCTCTTGAAGGATCTGATCCAGATGCTTCATCCAGGAGTAGATTTGGGAGGATTGCTGTATTATCAGCATCTGAGATAGATTTTCAAGTTATCTGGCGATCAGGATATAGAATAATTTTTCCATTTCAAAAAGAATAGGTACTTTTGTACAATTGTGAGCAGAGGGGTGAAATATTGTATCCTGGCAGGCATCCTCATGTTGATCCTGTTTGTCTTGAATCTGGCTGTCGGAAGCGTGAAGATTCCGATAGGTGATGTTGTGAGAATCCTGTCAGGAAACGGTCAGGAGAATGATACCTGGCGTTTTATCATCATTGACTCCCGGTTGCCGCAAGCCATAACCGCCACTTTAGCCGGTTCTGCTCTTGCCGTGAGCGGCCTGCTTCTGCAGTCGGCCTTTCGAAATCCCCTTGCCGGTCCTGACATCTTCGGGATCAACAGTGGCGCAGGGCTTGCTGTTGCCATTGTCATGCTGCTTATGGGGGGCACGGTCACGGCCGGATCTTACAGCATCTCCGGGTTCCTGGCCGTTTTGTCCGGAGCCTTTATCGGGGCAATGGCCGTCACGGGCATCATTTTCTTCTTTTCTACCCTTGTGCATAGTTCCGTGATGCTCCTGATTATCGGCATCATGATCGGTTATCTGTCCAGTTCGGCCATATCCCTGCTCAATTTCTTTGCGTCCGATCAAGGTGTGAAGTCGTATATGGTGTGGGGAATGGGGAATTTCGGAAATGTATCGTTGCAGGATCTGCCGGTGTTTGTGACCGTTACGTTGGCAGGACTCCTCTTTTCCATCCTGCTGATCAAGCCGTTGAACGCCATTCTCCTCGGTGAACAGTATGCCGAGAATCTGGGTATTTCCACACGGAAGGTGCGCAATTGGCTGTTGATCGTTACGGGAATCCTCACTGCTGTCACTACCGCATTCTGTGGTCCGATAGCTTTTATCGGTCTGGCTACACCACATATTGCTCGTTTGATCCTTACGACAGCCAATCACAGGCAATTGCTCCCGGCAACACTCCTGACAGGTTCCATTATAGCGTTATTCTGCAATATGATCTGTTGCTTACCCGGTGATAATGGGATTATTCCACTCAATGCCGTCACTCCTCTGATTGGGGCTCCGGTTATTATCTATGTGATTGCGAAGAAAAGATGAATATCAGAAAATAAGATTATGGTTAAGATTTATACGAAGAAAGGTGATGGCGGACAAACTTCCCTGAGACAGGGATTGCGAGTTTCCAAAGATGATATCCGCATTGAAACCAATGGAGAGATTGACGAACTCAATTCACTCATTGGGGTGGTCACTGCCTTATTGGGTGAAGATCGTGAGCAGAAGGAAGAGTTGCAGGATATCCAGACTCATCTGATGCAGATTATGAGCATTATCGCTATGCCTGCTGGAAATTCTGTCGATGATATTTTCCTAATAAAGGACACGGAGCAACTGGAGCATCAAATCGATGAACTATCGGGTGATAAAAAATTCCATTTTGTACTTCCTGGTGGCACTCTCTTATCGGCTTGTCTGCATCTGGCGCGAAGTAAAACTCGTACCTGCGAACGCCGCCTATGGACACTCAACCGTTCTTATCCGATAGATAAAAGTATCCTGAGATATATGAATCGCTTAAGTGATTATTTCTTCGCATTGGCTTTGTGCATGAAATGAATTTTTAGCAGAATCTCTTTTCAGACCCTCTGGCAAAAGATGCCTTGGCTATCTTGGCAGGAACGTGGATTCCTGAATAATGTGCCATAGGTAATCATTAGAAAAATGGTCTAAGGTTTATATACTTAATAAAGTGTAAATTAATGCATATAGATATAAAATAAATAAATATGTCATAATAAATATGTGTTTTTATTAGTACTTAATCTATTTGCTCAAAGGAGTAGAAAAATGAATTATATATACGGTGTTAAAGAAAATATATAGTCTAATATTCCATTCTGCTAACCAATACTAAGAGGTGTATTAATGAAATTTTTGAGATAGTTTAAAGGAATAAGTTAGTGAAGAAGTATATCTTTCTT
>DHOX01000050.1:43409-65233 GCA_002409785.1 Prevotella sp. UBA5379
ATATCCTGTAGCTCTTCGGATGATCATACGGAAACAATAACTGTAGCATCTTCCAGAGCCACCTATTATGATCCAGAACTTGGAAAGCAAGAACCCTGTTTCTTAATCAAGAAAAAGCCAAATGACAGTTGGGATGGATCGATAATCATCGATAACTTCAGCTATGAGCCAGGATTTGAATATACATTGAAAGTCCAACCGACAGGCTTTCGTACTGAATATCAGGGATATGTGTGTCTGAAAGTACTATCCAAAGTACCAAAGAAATCAGACAACCTTCCATCTAATCTGTGGGATAAGTGATCCTGTCTGAGATTAGTTATGATGCGCGTATATTCGTTTCTTGAGTTCAACAAGTTGGGCTCTTGCCCGTTCTCCTGCTTTTTCACCCCGTCGTATCATCTTCCGAATCTTCCGAAGAGAAAAACTGGTCGCGTCAAACTCCTTCAGGTCTGGGTGGATATATACATCACAGTCCTTGACATTCTGGTTATATTTGATCAGGTCAGGGCGTCGTTTCAGCCATTCCAGGAGAAGGCGAAATCCTTTCAGATGATAATTCATGGTTTTCTCTTTTACTTCTTGTTTTTCCTGTGCCAGATCTATAGCTATGACCACATCGGCCCCCATAGTCCGTACCACGTCAACAGGCAGGTTATTCAATGCACCACCGTCAATGAGTTGATAGTTTCCTATCTGCACAGGTTTGTAAATGCCCGGTATAGACATGCTGGCACGCATTGCCTGCGACAGCCGGCCGCAGGTGAGGTCCACCTCTTTCATGGTAGACAAGTCAAAGGCAACGCTACAGAAGGGAATAGGGAGCTTTCGGAAATCCATCGAATCAGGCCGTTGGGTAAGACGGTCAAAGAGGGCGGTCAAACTGTCACCTTTTATTACTCCGAGATTCCGGCCATCTGATTTGTCCTTTTTCCTGCCTACAGGATAACCGAAGAAATAGGTTATACCCTTCCTCTTCCTCAGGATGTCCGTATGATATTCTACATTCCGGTCAGCCAGAAGTGTCTTCCAGTCCCTGGAGCAGAAGAGCGTATCAAGGTCAGCGGAACGATAGCCACAGGCGTAAAGTCCTCCGACGATGGATCCAATACTTGTTCCGGCAATATAATCAATTGGGATTCCCACCTCTTCAATGATCTTCAGCGCTCCCGCTTCAGCAGCCCCCTTGGCGCCCCCGCCCCCGAGGACCAGTCCGACCTTCAGCCTTTCCCTGCCTTCGGGATTCCCCGCGCCGGCGGGAAGAGCGAGCGCAAGGACCATCAGAATGAGAATGAATTTTCTGGTTTTCATCTTTCCTTATTAACTTGACAGTTGCAAAGGTACGATTTTGTCCTATTTTGTTCCTCTGATTTTGCCCTCATATTTGTTAAAGATAGTGAATGAATTCTTCCGATCTCATTCTATTTGCCTATCTTTGTGAATGAGAATAATAAAAATCACTTTATTATGAACGATCAGAAAACCATACAGAAACTCATCAATGATAATCAGGGATATGTCCATTCCCTGGCCCTCAACTATCTGAATCAAGGATTAGATCTGGAAGATCTGGTAGGAGAAGGAAATATGGGGATGATCAAGGCAGCCCAGACCTTTGATTCGAGCAAGTCCAAGCGTTTTGTAAACTATGCGTCAGGATTTATAAAGGGATCTATAGAAAAGGCATTGAAAAGTTATGGGTTAAAAGCTACGAGAAGCCTGGATGAAAAAGTGCCTAGAGGCAGTCAGAGCAGCACGATGAGGCTCCAGCATGTCCTGGAAGACAAGAATACTCCCCGAACGGACGAGCGATTACAGGCAGATGCCGATTCAGACGATGTCAGGAAACTCCTCTCCGTACTGGATGACAGGGAGCGTATTGTCATTCGCAGCCTTTATGGAATAGGAGAGGACCGGCTCACGATGGCGCAGACAGGGGAGAAGAACGGATGGAAACGTGAGCGTGTACGCCAGATCAGGGACAAGGCCTTGAAGAAGTTAAGCAAGGCCTCTGCACTTCTTCCGATACTGTGAATCAGGAGGTGTTCCCGCGATAGAGGATCATGAGAGGTGGAGAACAAAATTTTTTATAGAAATAATCGAATATTCTGTCTTGTTTTTTCTCCATTAAAAAGATTTATACTATCTTTGCGACTGATTTAGATAAGAACATTTTCAAAGATTAATGACTTATGGATAAAGACGAAAAAGAACCTGCAGCCAGCCAAGAGGAAAATAGGAAAGTTGAGCCACATATAACCTATACGGATTACAGTGTAATCCCTTCTTCCGGTATCTATCAATTCATAAAATGCCGTCAGGGCAGTCAATGGGTAGTCTTGAAGGGGTTGAAAGAGCCTTACCGGGATAAGATCCAGGAGCAGAATGTCTTGAAAAAGGAGTTCAGGCTAGCCCAGCACCTGGATCATCCGCATATAGAGAAATATATAGATTTCATTGATCATCCCGATTACGGGAAGTGCATTGTCCTGGAATATGTGGAGGGCAGGTCTTTAAAGGAATATATTGCAGAGCGACATACCCCGGATGAGAAAAAAGAGGTTGTCGAGCAGATTGCGGATGCCCTGAACTATATCCATGGGAAGAATATCGTCCATCGCAACTTGAAACCTTCCAACATATTACTCACGAAAGACAATCAGGTGAAGTTGATTGACTTTCGGGTTTCCTATGCTGATAACCTCTCTGAACCTTCCAGTTCATTAAGGTATGCAGCCCCCGAGCAACGCGACGGGACCATATCCGTGGATGGCAGGACAGACATCTATTCACTGGGAATGATCATGAAGGATCTCGGTCTCTATGCAGAATATCCGGACGTCATTGACAGATGCTGCCGTTTTGGCCGTTCGGAGCGCTATCTGGACATTGACTCTTTCCTCAGGGATTTGAATCATGAGGGAGGAGAGGGGAACTCGAAGAAAAAGAGTGTCCTTCTGATTGTGATCATCATCATAGCCATCATTTTAGTGGCAGTCATACTCTTTTCCAAGAATGGCTCACCCTCCAGTGAAAAGGCTTCTACACCAACCGTGGCTGTAAAGGACACGACAGATACCGTGCCGGCAAGCAAGACAGCTATCTCTGAGCCCAAGGCGGCCAAGGCACCTGCGGATACGACCAGTCAGGCAGCAGCGGGCAACCTGGATGCAGCCATTCAGGCAAAGGTGACGACAGGTCTGGATAAAATCTTCCGCGTTTATTTTGCCCAGAAGCAGAGCGGTAATCTCGACTTGAGGCAGATGCATAAGGATATTAGAAATTACTATAAGAGTTTTCTACGTACCCAGAACGTTCCAGCAGAAGAGCGTCAGGCTTTTGATGCAGCCTTCTCCAACTATGTCAAGCAGAAAACGACATTGCTCAATCAGTAACGGCGTGATTTGGAATGAATAGTTCTGGAACCAAGCTAATTATTCATGATTAAATTCTCAGATGTAACTACGACAGATCAGGCGTTCATCCAACAGTACACGTTGTGGGGGAGACGAAAAAATTGTGATCTGTCGTTTGCTAATATTATCAGCTGGCGTTTTCTTTATGATACCCAGTATGCCATCATTGATGACTATTTGATTTTTCGTTTTCATGCCGGGCGTCATCTGGCCTATATGGCACCCATTCCCAGGCCACAGGCGCAAGGGGATGGAACTTATTTTGTCCCGGAAGGGATCAGATGTCCGGTTTCGGTCATCAAGCAGATGAGAGAGGATTCCATAGCCATGGGCCACCCTTTTCTAATGGTCGGAGTAGGGAGGGATCTGGTTGAATTGCTGGAAGAGGCTTTGCCCGGAGTTTTTGTCTGCTCCCCGCAAAGAGACTTCTTTGACTATATTTATTCCCGTGACAAACTGTCAAAGTTGAGCGGTAAGAAATTACAGAGCAAGCGCAATCATATCAACAAGTTTAAAACCCTTTATCCGGACTATGAGTATCGGCCCTTGACAAAGGATCTCATACCCCAGTGTCTGGAGCTTGAAGCCAGATGGCGGAAAAATATGTATGAGGCCGCAGAGAAGAATTCCGAAGAACTCGAACTCTCTGAGGAATTGCATTCCATGACCAGGACTTTTCTATATTGGGACCACCTTGCCACTATAGGCGGAACGATTTTTGTAAAGGGACAGTTGGTCGCATTTACTTTTGGGTGTCCCATCAACCAAGATACATTTGATGTCTGTGTGGAAAAGGCTGATGTCAATTATGAAGGCGCTTTCTCTATTATCAACCAGGAATTTGTCAGGCATCTGCCCGATCAGTATCAGTATATCAACCGGGAAGAGGATCTTGGGGATGAAGGACTCAGGCGTTCAAAGCTTTCCTATAAACCGGATCTCCTGCTGGAAAAATATTCCGTTACGGAGAAGCAGCCGTTGGCTCAGTTTGTCGACCAGAACCGGATCAAGAAAGAGACCGAGGAGCTCTGGCGCAAGACCTTCGGTGATCCGGAAGCCTTCATCCGTCTGTATTTTGACCAGGTGTATCAAAGTGAGTACAATATTGTCAGCCAGATAGGCGGGAAAGTAGTGGGAGCACTCCAGACGCTGCCCTATCAGATGCTTTTTCAAGGCAGTATTGTAAAGACAGCTTATATCAGTGGAGTGAGCGTGGACGAAGCCTATCGCAAGCAGAACATCGGCACGAGTCTGATGCAGCAGGCACATGATGCCTTGTACTATGAGGGTGTGATCTTTGCCACCCTGATCCCTGCAGAATCATGGCTCTACGACTGGTATGCTTCCTGCGGATATGTCCAGGACATTACTTGTACCCCTCCTCCTGACGGAATCCGGACGATGACTTTTGACGAATTCAACTCCTGGCAGAGATCCAGGAAATGTATCCTGCTTCATGATCAGGCCAACTATCATATCATCCAGGAGGATCTGCGGCGGATGGGGGATGCGCCTCTTCAGCAGCATTCCATTCCTGCTATGATACGGGTGATCAATGCCCGGAAAGCACTCGGCGTCTATGCCCGTCTGCATCCCACGGCTAAGATGAATTTCCGGATCTATAATGATCGTCATGTGAGGATGAACAACCAGTACATACAGGTCGAAAATGGTAAGGCCCAATCCACAGACCACCCTCTGGCAGATGCCAGGGTGATGACCATTAATGAACTTGCGGCCTTTATCTTTGCGGAGGAGTCACCGGAGATGAACCTGATGCTCAACTGACAGATCAATGGAAGGGTCGTTGCCCGTTCTTGTCAGAACGGGTCTCAGGAAAGGGAAAAGAAGATAGGCAAGTCATCCTGTTTGTGGATGCTGCCTATCTTCTTTTTTCGTAAATTCCCATTATAGAATTGATATAAATCAAGATTTAAGTCGTTTCCGTAAATAAAACGATGATTACTGATTGTTTTTTCACTTTTCAGCCTATCTTTGCATCTGTGTTTTTCATGGTATTAGATTATTAAGGTTAAAGATTGGTTGTCGTGAGATAACTAATCTTTTTTTTATGCTTAAAACGGAAAGAATAATTTCCTTTTTAGGTTAAAATGGGTTAACGTATGCCCCGAAATCACAAAAAGTTTTTAGTTTTGTAAATGAACATGGAAGAATACTTTCAAAAAATCAAACTTATTTAAAATGGAAAGAGTAAAAACTTTAATTATTGGCAGTGGTCCTGCCGGTTATACAGCAGCTATTTATGCAGGAAGATCCAATTTGTCACCTGTCTTATATTCCGGCCTGCAGCCGGGGGGACAGTTGACGACCACCACTCTTGTAGAAAATTTTCCCGGCTATCCAGATGGGGTAGACGGAAATCAACTGATGATGGACTTGAAAGAACAGGCCTCCAGATTCGGTGCTGAGATCCGTGACGGAAGCATTGCCAAAGTAGATTTCTCCAAGCGTCCTTATCTGTTGACAGATGATGATGGTAAAGAGATTTCAGCAGACACCGTCATTATTGCTACAGGCGCTTCTGCAAAATACCTTGGACTCCCTGATGAGAAAAAATATGCCGGACAAGGGGTCAGCGCATGCGCAACGTGTGACGGCTTTTTTTACCGGAAGAAAATCGTAGCCGTAGTAGGTGGAGGAGATACTGCCTGTGAAGAAGCAATGTACCTCTCCTCGCTGGCTGAAAAAGTATATATTATCGTCCGCAAACCTTATCTCCGGGCAACGGACATCATGCAGGACCGTGTGAAGAAACAGTCGAATATAGAGATTTTGTTTGAAACAAACACACTGGGATTATATGGTGAAAAGGGCGTTGAAGGTGCACATCTGGTCTACAGAAAAGGTGAGACAGATGAACGGAAATATGACCTGCCTATCGATGGTTTCTTCCTGGGGATAGGACACAAGCCCAATGTTCAACTGTTTAAGAACTGGCTGCAACTTGATGATAAGGGCTATGTCCAGGTAAAACCTGGCACCTGTCAGACTTCATTGCCCGGCGTATTCGCAGCAGGAGATGTGGCTGATTCAGTCTATCAGCAAGGTGTCGTAGCAGCCGGAACAGGAGCGATGGCAGCCATTGAAGCTGACCGCTTCCTGCAGTCGTGAAAGATTGAAACTTTTTCTTATATTTAAAGAGGACCGATGTCTAAAGGTTACCGGATCCTCTTTTTTGTTTCCAAAAGTTTTATTTTTTGCTGTTTTCTGTTCCAGATTTCATTAATTATTTGTACATTTGTGAGTCAGAAGTGGTTAAGTCAAGATGAAAGCGGACAAGAAGGTCAAAGTAAGAGAGATCCTGGATAGTTATTTGACTACCAGTCATCATCGTCGGACTCCGGAAAGATATGCCATTCTTGATGCCGTTTACAAAATGACCGGATATTTCTCACTTACCGATCTGGAAGCCAGACTGGAGGAAAATGATTTCCGGGTCAGCAGAGCGACTCTTTATAATACGATGCATCTGTTCGTGGTCTTGAGACTCGTCAGGTGCCACCATTTCCATGAGCAAACGCTCTATGAAGCGAGCTATGATAATGACTGCAACTGTTTTCAGATCTGTTCGATCTGCGGAAAGATCACGGTCCTGCATTCACCGAAAATAGATCAGTTGGTAAATGAATTAAAATTAAAACGCTTTCACAAAGATGGATTCTCTCTGTATATCTATGGTGTATGTTCAACGTGTCAGGCAAAATTGACCCGCAGCAGAACACAGAAGACAAAAAAATCAAAATTATCAAATAAGAAATGAACACAGGTAAAGTTGATGTCCTACTCGGCTTGCAGTGGGGCGATGAAGGAAAAGGCAAGATTGTTGATGTCCTCACACCAAATTATGATGTGGTCGCTCGTTTTCAGGGAGGTCCCAATGCCGGGCACACCCTTGAGTTTGAAGGCCAGAAATATGTACTCCGTTCCATTCCTTCCGGCATCTTCCAGGGTGGGAAGATCAATATCATCGGTAATGGTGTTGTCCTCGCGCCGGATCTTTTCATGGATGAAGCCAAGGAATTGGAAAAGAGCGGTCATCCGCTGAGCAATCGCCTTCATATATCCAAGAAGGCCCATCTGATCATGCCTACTCACCGTATCCTCGACCGTGCACTCGAAGCTGCTAAGGGAAAGAATAAAGTAGGTACGACAGGCAAAGGTATCGGGCCTGCCTATACGGATAAGGTCAGCCGTAACGGTCTGCGTGTAGGGGATATTCTGGATCATTTCGAAGAGAAATATGCAGCCCATAAATCCCGTCATCTCCAGATGCTCAAGGCTCTGGGCTGGACCGACCTTGCAAGTTTGAGCCAGGATGAGGCAAGATGGATGGAAGGGATCCGTTACATGAAGCAGTTCAAATTGGTGGACAGCGAATTTGAGGTAAATGATCTGCTCCGTTCAGGAAAGAATATCCTTTGTGAAGGTGCCCAGGGGACAATGCTGGATGTGGACTTTGGCTCCTATCCATTTGTGACGTCCAGCAACACCATCTGTGCCGGTGCCTGTGTCGGTCTTGGATTAGGACCGAACAAGATAGGGAATGTCTTTGGGATCACAAAGGCTTATTGCACACGTGTGGGCTCCGGACCGTTCCCGACGGAACTTTTCGACTCAACGGGGAAGAAAATCCGTGAACTGGGACATGAATTCGGAGCTGTGACGGGACGTGAGCGCCGCTGCGGCTGGATCGATCTGGTCCAACTCCGCTATTCGGTCATGATCGACGGAGTTACTCAACTCATTCTGATGAAGAGTGACGTCCTGGATGATTTTGATACCATCAAGGCCTGTGTCGGCTATCGCCTGAAAAATGGTGAAACGACAAGGGACCTTCCTTATGATCTTCAGGGGGTTGAACCTGTATATAAAGAGATACGCGGATGGAAAACCGATCTGACGAAGTGTACGACCGAGGACCAATTGCCACAGTCTTTTAAAGATTATATCAAATTCATCGAAGATTTTCTGGAAACTCCAGTATCCATCATTTCAGTAGGCCCCGACCGGGAGGCCACGATTGTAAGATCATAAAACTTGAATGCGATCCCATGAAAAGGCCATCAGTGGTCTATGGGATCGCATTATCATTTGTAATCATAAAAGCATTTAAGATGTCACAGAAACCATCCATCCCAAAGGGTACCCGGGATTTCGGGCCTGAGGAGATGGCAAAAAGAAACTATATTTTCAATACTATCAGGAGTGTCTATGCTCTGTATGGCTTTCAGCAGATTGAAACTCCGGCCATGGAGACGTTGCACACCCTGATGGGGAAGTACGGGGAGGAAGGAGACCAACTATTGTTCAAGGTCCTCAATTCTGGGAATTATTTATCGAAAATAACCGATGAAGAACTTCAGGAGCGCAATCCCTTGCATCTGGCTCCCTGCCTTTGCGAAAAAGGACTGAGGTATGATCTGACCGTCCCTTTTGCACGCTATGTGGTCATGCATCGTGATGAGATCCAGTTGCCCTTCAAGCGTTATCAGATCCAACCTGTATGGCGTGCTGACCGTCCTCAAAAGGGCCGTTATCGTGAATTCTATCAATGTGATGCGGATGTCGTAGGTTCCGACTCCCTGCTCAATGAGGTTGAACTGATGCAGATCGTGGATACCGTATTCACGCGTTTCGGGGTACGGGTACAGATCAAGATCAACAACAGGAAGATTCTGACCGGTATGGCGGAGATCATGGGCGCGGCAGACAAGATCGTAGACATCACGGTGGCTATCGACAAACTCGATAAGATCGGGTTGGAGAACGTAAACGAAGAGCTTCTTAACGATGGGATAGGCAGAGAGTCTATTGCTAAATTGCAGCCTATCCTTACCCTTCAGGGAACGAATGATGAGAAATTGACGGAGATGAGCAGGATACTTGAAGGGAGTGAAACCGGCATGAAAGGGGTGGAAGAAACCCGGTTCATCCTGGAGACCCTCAAGAAACTGGAATTGAAGAATGAAATCCAGTTTGACCTGACTCTTGCCCGTGGACTCAATTACTATACCGGGGCTATATTTGAAGTAAAGGCACTTGATACCCCTATGGGAAGTATCACTGGCGGCGGCCGTTATGATAACCTGACCGGGATCTTCGGGATGCCCGGCCTGAGTGGAGTAGGAATCAGTTTCGGGGCAGACCGCATCTATGATGTCCTGAACACCCTCAATCTTTATCCTAAGGAAACGGCAACATCCACCCAGCTGTTGTTCATCAATTTCGGCGAAAAGGAAACGGCTTATTGCATGCCTATTGTGGCCAAAGTCCGTAATAGTGGAATCTTTACAGAAATGTACCCGGATCCGGTGAAAATGAAAAAGCAGATGGCTTATGCCAATGCGAAGCAGATCCCATACGTGGCACTGGCAGGAGATGATGAAATCCAGGCCAGTAAGGTGACTTTAAAAAATATGGAGACCGGCAAACAGAGATTGGTTACCGTTGAAGAACTGGTTAATGTCCTTAAAGACAAGGCTTAGAGCAACTATCCGGCCGACCTGATTCCCTGACATGCCTGTTAACGTCAGTGATCCGTTTGCCCTTCTCCCTGTACAGGGAGAGGGGGAACGAATGAAAGTGCCCGGAAGGGAGGATATGCCGGAGAGTATTTAAATAGATTTAATTTTAAAATGACATTTATCCAAATTTGTTTTGGAAATCAGAAAAAAAGACTTATCTTTGCAACCACAATAAAAACAATTAATTTCTAATAGAGAATGGAACAAAAGAACGAAGCATATCAACGTCTGGTAAAGAATGGAGTCCGTCCATCCGTACAGCGCTATGCAATAATGAATTACCTGTTGACCCATTTCGATCATCCCACAGTGGATGAGGTCTATCAGGGATTGTGTGATCAGATTCCGACTTTGAGTCGTACCACAGTTTACAACACCCTTCGTCTGTTGTCAGAGCACAATGCTGCTCAGATGATAACGATAGATGATCATCATGTCTGTTATGACGGAAACATCAATCCTCATGTCCACTTTATCTGCAAGAAGTGTGGAAAGATCATTGACCTGTTTGATGAAAAGGCACCCCGCGTTCGCAAACAAACGATGATTGACGGTAATATTGTAGAAGAGGAGCAACTCTATTACAAGGGAATATGTGCCGAATGTGCAGCCAAGGAAAAGGCTGAAGGAAATGTGGAGCAATAGTCAGGAGACTGTAGATGCTGAATGAATATTCTATTTGCTATATTTAATCTTTAAAAAGTAAAACATTTATGAAGAAGAAGTTTATATGTACCGTTTGCGGGTACATTTATGAAGGAACAGAGGCTCCTGAACAATGTCCGATCTGCAAGGCTCCTCGCAGTAAGTTCAAAGAACTGGACAGCAACAATGATGATGACTATAATTTTGCTACAGTCCACTATCTGGGTGCAGCGTATAAAGAGGGAGTATCTGACGATCTGATCCAGCACTGCAAGGCTACATTCAGCGGTGAGTGCAGTGAGGTAGGGATGTATAAGGCTATGGCCCGTGAGGCAGACCGTGAGGGTTATCCGGAGATTGCCCGTGTCTTCGAGCGTTATGCGGATGACGAGGCCAATCATGCCAGTCGTTATGCAGAACTTCTGGGTGACCTCGTTCATGACACCAAGTCTAATCTGGAAGCCCGCATCAAGGCCGAAAAGGGTGCTTGCGCCGAGAAGTTTGCCGCAGCCAAGAAAGCTAAGGCTGAGGGCAATGATACGTTGCATGACACCATCCATGAAATGGCAAAGGATGAAGCTCGTCATGCTGCCGGTTTCATCGGTCTCTATAAGAGATATTTCGAGAAATGAAATTTCTGATCATCCCGATTTGAGGAGATGATTTTTCCGATGTTATATACCTGACTTTTCCGAGCCAGGTATTTTTTTGTCTGATCGAGGGACAGAATATAAAACTCCCGCAATCCTCAATCAGGAAACGGGAGTTTTATATTGAAATCAACTTGAGTAAATTCCAGGTTGGTTATGGATTCTGTTATTTGCCGTTCAGAGCAAGGTCAACGGCCACGGCAGTAGCCACGGTGGCACCCACCATCGGGTTATTCCCCATGCCCAGGAACCCCATCATTTCCACGTGAGCAGGGACAGATGAAGAACCTGCAAACTGTGCATCGGAGTGCATTCTTCCCAAGGTATCAGTGAAACCATAGGAAGCGGGTCCTGCAGCCATATTATCAGGATGAAGAGTACGGCCCGTACCTCCTCCGGATGCAACGGAGAAGTAAGGCTTCCCCGCAGCCAGACGCTCTTTCTTGTAAGTTCCTGCCACAGGATGCTGAAAACGGGTCGGATTAGTAGAATTACCGGTTATGGAAACATCCACGTTCTCTTTCCACATGATGGCAACGCCTTCACGGACATCATTAGCACCATAGCATTTTACTTTGGCGCGTGCCCCCTCAGAGTAAGGAATTTCTTCCAACACACTCAGTTTACTCGTATAGTAATCAAAATCCGTCTTTACATAAGTGAAGCCATTTACACGACTGATGATCTGTGCTGCATCCTTGCCCAATCCATTCAGGATGACGCGCAACGGTTTCAGGCGGACCTTGTTGGCCATTTCCGCAATACGGATTGCCCCCTCTGCGGCCGCAAAACTTTCATGACCGGCGAGAAAGCAGAAGCATTCCGTCTCTTCACGAAGCAGGCGTGCAGCCAGATTACCATGGCCGATACCCACCTTGCGGTCATCAGCAACAGATCCCGGGATACAGAAACTCTGCAGTCCGATACCGATCGCTTCAGCAGCATCAGCAGCCGATTTGATGTTTTTCTTGATGGCAATGGCGGCACCTACGACATAGGCCCATTTGGCATTCTCAAAACAAATCCGTTGTGTATCCTCACATATTTTATAAGGATCAAGGCCCTTTGCTTCGCAAATCTGATTAGCCTCTTCTATATTCTGGATCCCATTAGCATGCAGTACAGCAGAGATCTGCTTCTCACGACGCTCCTGACTTTCAAAATTTACTTTTCTTAACATAGTCGTATCTCCTTATTCTTTACGTGGGTCAATAGATTTAACAATGCCCTGTTCAGCAGTGGTCCGGCCATAATAACCCGTAAATTTCTTTACGGCCTCATTAGCGTCCATACCTTTCTTGATGGCTTCCATCATCTTGCCTAACTGAACATATTCGTAACCGCATACCTGGTTATCTTTGTCGAGGAACATTTTTGTGATATATCCTTCTGTCAGTTCAAGATAGCGTGCACCTTTCTTCAAGGTTCCATAGAGCGTACCGGTCTGTGAACGCAGGCCCTTGCCCAGATCTTCGAGGCCAGCTCCGATGACCAGTCCATTCTCGGAAAAAGCACTCTGAGAGCGACCGTAGACGATCTGGAGGAACAGTTCCCGCATGGCTGTGTTGATGGCATCACATACCAGGTCAGTGTTCAATGCTTCCAGGATGGTCTTTCCCGGAAGGATTTCAGATGCCATGGCAGCCGACTGGGTCATGCCTGAACAGCCGATGGTTTCAATCAGACATTCCTGGATCACTCCATCCTTGATATTCAGTGACAGTTTGCACGCGCCCTGTTGCGGAGCACACCATCCCACACCGTGAGTATAACCGGAGATGTCTTTGATCTCTTTTGCCTTTACCCATTTCCCTTCCTCCGGAATCGGAGCAGGGCCATGATTGGCACCTTTTGCGACAACACACATGTTGTCGACTTCTTTAGAATAGATCATATTCGCTAAAATTTTAAAGAATATAAATATGTGTATGAAGTGTCTTTTGCTGTGAACTCTTAATTAGAACCGCGCAAAAGTACAAAAATCTTCTTAAAATGTCCTATAAAGGATCTACTTTTTGCACTTTAATCGTCTTTTTCGTAGGGTTAGTTAGGGATAAAGAAAAAATTACGTTATCTTTGCAAAATAAAACTTACAATTCGATGCCCATGATTGAGGTGAAAATTAAAGACAGTGAACTGCAGAAGGCTGCAGGAGAAAGTGATGATGCTTTCGTCGGTATCTTTGTGGAAGCCATAAAGAAAGCTATTGGGGGAGGATTGGACGCAGAGGGGATGAGTCGTTTGAATGCCGACCAGATTACGCTGCTTGCATGGGACATTCTCCATGAGGAAGTGATGGACGGAGGACTTATCCAACTCATCCATAATGGTTATGGCGGATTCATTTATATGAACCCTACAGACAAAGCCTTCCGTAATTGGGGACTGACGAACCTCTACCGCTGGATCAACCGCTCTCATGGGTTGTACGTCTCCCATCATGAAGAGATAGAGCGGGATTGCACGGACGAAGAATTTATGGCCCTTTATGAGAAGTTCCCACAATTTGATGATTATGATGATGCCTTTGTTGAAAATGAAGAGCAATGGACTTCTGAGATTGCCCACTATATTGACGCCCATCTGGAGCGGGGACAAGGGGAGATCAAGGCAAAAGGGACCTTTGCCTTGATCGTAGAATGAACAGAGAAAGGAAAAGGACAGATGAAAAAAGACCAGCATAACCCAAATAAGAAAAGTGCCGTTCAGATCAGGAACAAAAAAGCTTCCTTCGAATATTTCTTTCTGGATAAATTTACCGCAGGAATTGTTTTGACCGGGACCGAAATCAAATCGATCCGCAATGGCAAGGCTTCTTTAGTGGATTCGTATTGCGATATTTACAAGGGTGAGGTATGGGTAAAAGGGATGAGCATCTCTCCCTATTTTTATGGATCTTACTCTAACCAGCCTTCCAAGCGTGACCGTAAGCTCCTGCTCAACAGGAAAGAAATCCGCCATCTTCAGGAAGCTACCAAGGAAGTGGGCTACACCATTGTTCCAACGCTTATTTTTATAGATGACCATGGATTGGCAAAGGTGAATATTGCACTGGCCAAGGGCAAGAAAGAATATGACAAGCGCCAGACCTTAAGGGAAAAAGAAGATCGTCGCGCAATGGACCGTGCGATCAAGCATTATTAAAGGGTGAAGATTGTATTGATATGGATGAGCAAGTGCATAGAGTCGATTTGAAGGATTTAGTTCAGGACCGGATTCTGGTCCTGGATGGAGCGATGGGGACCATGATCCAAACTTATCATCTGGAGGAGGATGATTTCTGGAATCCGGAGTTGAAAGAGGCCTTGGAGAATACTGCTCCCGCCATCCAGTTGAAGGGCAATAATGATGCCCTGAACCTGACTCATCCTGAGATCATCGGGAATATCCATCGGAGGTACCTGCAGGTGGGAGCGGACCTGATTACGACGAACACCTTTTCGTCCCAACGTGTTTCCCAACGGGACTATCATCTGGAAAAATTCAGTTATAGAATGGCATTGGAGGGGGCCAGAATTGCCAGGAAGTGTGCCGATGAATTCAGTACGCCGGAATATCCCCGCTTTGTCCTAGGATCCGTCGGGCCTACAAATGAGACTTGTTCCATGAGCCCTGATGTCAGTAACCCTGCTGCCAGGAATCTATACTATGATGAACTCTTTGCTGCCTATAGTGAAGAGATTGACGGTCTTCTTTCCGGCGGAGTGGACGCAATCCTCATCGAGACGATTTTCGATACACTGAACTGCAAGGTCGCCATTGACGCCGCGGTGACGGAAATGAGAAAAAAGGGTGTACAGTTTCCTATCATGCTCAGTGTCACGATCAGCGATCTGGCAGGGCGGACTCTCAGCGGGCAGACCCTGGATGCTTTTCTGGCCAGCGTCTCCTCTTACCCGATCTTCTCTGTAGGTCTGAACTGCTCCTTCGGACCGGCACAGATGAAGCCTTATTTAAAAGAACTTGCGCAGAGGTCACCTTATTATATTACAGTATATCCTAATGCAGGCCTTCCGAATGCAATGGGACTGTATGATGAAACACCTGACACGATGGCTCCTAAAATACAGGAATTTGTCGATGAAGGACTCGTCAATATCATAGGGGGTTGCTGTGGTACCACTCCTGATTTTATTGCAAGATATATTCCGATTGTGAAAGGTAAGCCGCCACGCCGGCCCATGCACCGTAACCCAACTCTCCAGTTATCCGGTCTGGAACTCCTGGACGTTACTCCTGAAGTTAAATTTGTCAACATTGGTGAGCGTTGTAATGTGGCTGGCAGCAAGAAGTTCCTGCGTTTAATTAAAGAGAAGAAATATGAGGAAGCCGTTTCCGTTGCCCGTAAGGAGGTGGATGACGGTGCTCTGGTCATAGATGTCAACATGGATGACGGACTTCTCGATGCCAAAGCAGAGATGGTCAACTTCCTCAACCGGATTGCGGCTGAACCGGATATTGCCAAAGTGCCGGTAATGATTGATTCCAGTAAGTGGGAAGTCATCATTGCAGGTCTGAAATGCCTCCAGGGAAAGGGTATTGTCAATTCCATCTCCTTAAAAAACGGCGAGGCAGAATTTATCGCTCATGCCTACGAAGTGAAGCGGTATGGAGCTGCCTGTGTTGTCATGTGTTTTGACGAGCAGGGACAGGCTACTACTTATGAAAGGAAGATAGGAATCGCTCGAAGAGCTTATCATATCTTGACAGATGTGGTGGGGATGAACCCTCTGGATATCATCTTTGACCCTAATGTCCTTTCCATCGCCACCGGCATGGAGGAGCATGATGCTTATGCTGTGGACTTCCTCAAGGCAACCCGCTGGATTCGGAAAAACCTGCCCGGTGCACATGTGAGTGGTGGAATCAGCAATCTGTCCTTTTCCTTTCGTGGAAATAACACCATCCGCGAATCCATGCATGCTGTTTTCTTGTACTACGGTTTGAAATGCGGATTGGATTTCGGTATCGTAAATCCTTCTGCTAAAATCACTTATGATGATATTCCTAAAGAACAACTTCAGATCATTGAAGATGTGGTTCTCAACCGCAGGAAAGGAGCCGCAGACCAACTCATAGAGTTGGCTGACCGTCTGAAGGACACGGCTGACACTAAGAAAACTGGTGGGACAAAAGGGATGACTGACACTCCCAGAGAGAAAGAGCAATGGAGAACTCTGCCTTTGGAAGAACGTCTTGGCTATGCCCTTCGCAAGGGCATATCAGATTATCTGCAGGAAGATTTGAAAGAGGCTCTGGAAAAATATCCTCATGCCGTAAATATTATTGAGGGACCTTTGATGGCAGGAATGAACGAAGTAGGCAAACTTTTTGGTTCCGGAAAGATGTTTCTCCCACAAGTGGTAAAGACTGCCAGGACAATGAAGCAGGCCGTTGCCATTCTCCAGCCTTATATCGAATCAGAGAGGACGGGACATTCCTCGAAAGCTGGAAAGGTGCTGCTGGCTACGGTAAAGGGTGATGTACATGATATTGGCAAGAATATCGTCGCTGTCGTCATGGCTTGTAATAATTACGAAGTCATTGATATGGGGGTGATGGTACCGGCTGAGCAAATCGTCAAGAAGGCTGTCGAAGAGAAAGTCGATATTATTGGGTTAAGCGGACTGATTACCCCTTCTCTCGATGAAATGGTCAATGTAGCCAGGGAGCTCCGTCAGGCAGGGCTCAATATCCCTATCATGATCGGTGGGGCTACGACAAGCCAGCTTCACGTGGCTCTCCGTATTGCTCCGGTCTATGAAGGTCCCGTGGTATGGATGAGGGATGCCAGTCAGAACCCGATCATGGCTTCACGGCTTTTGAATAAGGAGGAGAAGCCCCAATTGGAGAAAGATCTCAAGGAGAAATATGAGCAACTCCGGGAGCATTATCAGAAGGAACAGGAACGGTTACTGTCACTGGATGAAGCAAGAAAAAACAAGTTGGACCTTTTCAACTAACTGGAAAGATTCATAGGATGTTATATAAGTTATGATAAAGAATATAATTTTTGACCTGGGCGGGATCATCTTTACGATTGATGAGAAGCAGGCAGTTCGCAGATTCAAGGAAATAGGACTGAAAAATGCTGACGAACAACTCGATCCTTACCGTCAGAGCGGTTATTTCGGGGAATTGGAATCGGGAAAGATCAGTGCAGAAGAATTCCGTCAGGAACTGAGCACGAACATCGGTCATACCGTAACCCTGGACGATTGCCGTTATGCGTGGACAGGCTATGTGAAAGAGGTCCCTCAGATCAATTTGGACAAGTTGATCTCTTTACGTGAGAAAGGCTATCGGCTTATCCTGCTGACAAATACCAATCCATTTATGATGAGCTGGGCTGAAAGCAACGAATTTGACGGTAAGGGTCATCCTTTATCCTATTATTTCGATGCAGCTTACAAGAGCTATCAGATGAAATTGATGAAGCCGGACAAATCCTGTTTCCTGTATCTTCTCCGTCATGAAAAGATCGCTCCGGAGGAGAGCCTTTTCATTGATGATGGTCCCCGTAACGTGGCTGCTGCAGGAGCACTGGGGCTGCGTACGTACTGTCCGGAAAATGGACTGGACTGGACGAAGCAAATGGATGATTATTTAAAATAATTAAAAATCTACTTTTTCAGTTGGCTGAGTGTAGGAAATTTAAACTTTTCCTTTAACTTTGC
Source organism: Prevotella sp. UBA5379 (assembly GCA_002409785.1). Lineage (GTDB taxonomy): Bacteria > Bacteroidota > Bacteroidia > Bacteroidales > Bacteroidaceae > Prevotella. The sequence goes on from DHOX01000050.1 coordinate 61,343, forward strand.
ATCGGATTCATGAGTTATCCGCATTTTCGTCGGGAAAAGGAGAGAAATTAATGAACGATTTGATGAAAAAAGTATTATTCATGGCATTGGCGGTCATTTTCGCCATGCCGTTATTCGCACAGCGCATCAACTATGAGGTTATTGCCAAAGTTCCTTTTGATGCCCGTACCATGCATTATGGGAAAGTTGATCCGGTGAAAATGAATATTGTCCGTGTAGGGAATCAGGTCATCTATATAGGCCCTGATAAGTATACGATAAAGAAGACGGATACGGCGTTCAAGGACTCCGTCATGGAGTACCTTGAGTATGATGCCACCGATGAAACCGGGCAGGAATATACCATAAAGGTTGCTTACGATGGAACGGCTACTCCGGACGTTATGCGGCATTTCGTGCTGATATTCAATGATAATGATATTTACAACTGGACTTACTACTATACGTCTGCCGGAAAAGAAATGACGGACGAAGATTCAAAGTGATATTTTAAGAACTAATAATAATGATGTTTAAAAAGAAAAAGAGATGGCATTGCCTGCCGGGACAACCTCTGACAGAACTTGACAAGAAGGTCATGTATTGGGAAAGTAAGGGCAAGGAAGTGCCTACTCGGGACTTGATAAAAACTCCGGAACAGATAGAAGGGATCAGAAAGAGCGGGGTCGTCAACAACGGTCTTCTGGATACTGTTCAGGCAGCCATACACCCGGGGATGAATACTCAGGAAATAGATGATATTGTCAATGATTATTTGAAAGAACACCATGCCCAGTCTGCCACGTTGAACTATGAGGGTTTCCCCAAAAGCGTGTGTACGAGCATCAACGAGGTGGTCTGTCATGGAATTCCCAAGGAAGAAGATGTACTTCAGGAAGGTGATATTGTCAACGTAGATATGACGACTGTACTGGATGGGTACTATTCAGATGCCAGCAGGATGTTTATTGTCGGTGGCAAGACTACTCCTGAAAAGGATCAGTTGGTCCGTGTGACAAAAGAATGTCTGGACATCGGTGCCCAGGCTGCGAAGCCCTATAGTTTTGTCGGTGACATTGGGCATGCCATTCAGAAGCATGCCGAGAAATTCGGTTACGGCGTGGTCCGTGACCTCTGCGGTCATGGGGTGGGCCTGGCCATGCATGAAGAACCGGACGTGTTACATTATGGCCATCCGGGAACGGGAATGCTCCTCGTGCCGGGGATGTGCTTCACCATTGAGCCGATGATCAATATGGGTACATGGAAAGTGTTCATTGATGCTGATGATCCCTACGGCTGGGAGGTCATCACCGGAGATGAAAAGCCATCCGCACAGTGGGAACATACTTTTGTCATGACTGAACATGGCGTTGAAATTTTATCAGAATAACCATCATGAAGGATATTTATATATTAGGCATTGAGAGCAGTTGTGATGATACCTCCGCAGCAGTTCTCTGCAACAGAGTGATCAAAAGTAATGTGACTGCCTCACAGGAAGTGCACCGCGCCTATGGAGGGGTCGTCCCCGAGTTGGCTTCCAGAGCCCATCAGCAGAATATTGTACCTGTCGTGGACCAGGCCTTGAAGCGTGCAGGAATCACGAAGGAGCAACTCTCTGCCGTGGCTTTCACACGGGGACCCGGATTGATGGGGTCTTTGTTGGTGGGGGTGAGTTTTGCAAAGGGCTTCGCCCGTTCACTGAACATCCCGTTAATTGATGTTAATCACCTCCAGGGCCATGTCATGGCCCATTTCATCAAGGAAAATGAAGAGGATAACCACATGCCTCCATTTCCTTTTATCTGCCTTCTGGTCAGTGGAGGCAATTCGCAGATCGTAAAGGTCAATGCTTATAATGATATGCAAGTGCTCGGGCAAACCATTGATGATGCCGCAGGTGAAGCCATTGACAAATGTTCGAAGGTGATGGGACTCGGATATCCCGGTGGCCCGATTATTGACAAACTTGCACGGCAGGGCAACCCTGCTGCTTTTCATTTTGCTGAACCGCACGTCCCCGGACTGGATTATTCTTTTTCCGGCCTGAAGACCTCTTTCCTTTATTCGCTGCGCAAATGGGTGGCCGAGGATCCTGACTTTATAGAGCACCACAAAAATGACCTGGCTGCCAGCCTGGAGCATACGATTGTTGATATTCTGATGAAAAAACTCCGTCTGGCCGTCAAGCAGACGAAGATTACCCATGTGGCGGTAGCCGGAGGAGTATCCGCGAATACTGGTCTGCGAAATGCCTTCAAAGAGCATGCCGCCCAGTATGGATGGACCATCTATATTCCGAAATTCAGTTATACGACGGATAATGCGGCAATGATCGCCTGTGTGGGTACTTATAAGTATCTGGATAAGGACTTTGCGTCCATTGACTTGCCCGCTTTCTCTAAAGTAACTTTCAAATAAAAGAACCCTCACGATCCTATTTCTCTTCAGGGGATAGGTCTCATTTAAACTAACAGAAAATGGAATTAGAAACTAAGATCTTGAGTAAGCAGATCCAGGAACTGCTCTACAACAATGAGAAAACCCTCGGCACCGCCGAAAGTTGTACCGGCGGCCGGATAGCTGAAGCTATCATTGCCGTGCCCGGTGCTTCCAATTATTTCAAGGGTGGCATCATCTCGTATACGAATGAGATTAAGATAAAATTGCTGAATGTCAATCCTCAGGTACTGGAAGAGCAGACCGCTGTGTGCGAGGAAGTTGCCAGAGAGATGGTCAGCGGAGCCATTGAAACACTCAATGTTGACTTTGCGATCAGTGCTACAGGTGTTGCCGGTCCGACAGGAGGAACCAAGGAGATTCCTGTAGGAACAATCTGGCTCGGATATGGAAACAAGGAAGATATCAGAACTTTCAAATTGACCGAAGATTTCGGACGGGACATCAATCTCAGTATCGCAACAAACAAGGCAATGCATCTCTTGCTGGACTTCCTTAAAGAGCACGAGAAAGACCTTAATAAGCCGGCGAAATGAAAAAATATCTTAAAAGATATACATTTCTGAAAGAATATTTTGCAATTCCAAGATAAAATTGTAATTTTGCACCCTGTTTGGAATAGGTTTCAATTAACGAATTTAAAATTTTGAGATAGAAATGTCGAAAATCTGTCAGATTACCGGAAAGAAGGCACAGAGAGGCTGTGATGTGTCTCACTCAAAGCACCATACAAAGCGTAACTTTGATGTCAACCTCTTCAGCAAGAAATTCTATTATGTGGAACAGGCTTGTTGGATTAACCTTAAGATCAGTGCAGCTGGTCTGCGTCTTATCAACAAGATCGGACTTGATGCAGCTCTGAAGTATGCTGTTTCCAAAGGCTACTGTGACTGGAAAGACATTAAAGTAATAGGAGAATAAGATCATGGCAAAGAAAGCTAAAGGCAATAGAGTACAAGTGGTTCTGGAGTGCACGGAAATGAAGAAGAGCGGTCTGCCAGGCACAAGCCGCTATGTGACTACCAAGAATCGTAAAAACTCTCCGGAGCGTCTGGAATTAATGAAATATAATCCCATTTTGAAGAAAATGACTCTTCATAAGGAAATCAAGTAATAGGAGACTTAAACTATGGCAAAGAAAGTAGTTGCTACCCTCCATGAAGGATCAAAGGATGGGAGAGCATATTCGAAAGTAATCAAAATGGTGAAGAGCCCTAAAACAGGTGCTTACGTTTTTGATGAAGAAATGGTTCCTAACGAAGCTGTTAAGGACTTTTTTAAATAAGCCGATAAATCGGTAAAACATATTGAAGTCGTGATCTCTTTGGAGGTCACGACTTTTTTGGGTTCTGATCCCTGACCGATCACTAAATAAAGGATCATTGTATAAAGTCATAAAGTCAGGGACCTTGACGCCTGATTCCGGGCGGTATAGTCATGGAGGAGCAA
>DHOX01000050.1:65412-81217 GCA_002409785.1 Prevotella sp. UBA5379
ATGCACCATTTTGGAGGGTCAAAATGCACCATATCGGTCACAAGTGACTATCGTCGTGAGAATCAGTGACTATGATTCTTTTTTATCGTTAAAAAAGCAACAATATAATTTGAACCTAAATAAATCATCATCCTTATCAGAATTATCAATTTTATTTCTTAATTTTGCAGAAAATACTTTAGAATATGGCATTGTTTGGTTTATTCAATAAAAACAAGAAGGAAACCCTTGATAAGGGTCTGGAGAAAACAAAAGAGAGTGTTTTTGGTAAATTAGCCCGTGCTGTTGCCGGAAAGTCAAAAGTGGATGATGATGTCCTGGATGACCTGGAGGAGATCCTCATCTCTTCGGATGTGGGAGTGGATACGACGATTAAAATCATCGATCGCATCGAAAAACGGGTCGCACGTGACAAATATGTCTCCACATCAGAATTAAATGGTATCCTCCGCGATGAAATCGCCTCTTTGTTGACAGAGAACCATACGATTGATACTGATTCCTGGGATCTGCCAGCAGATCACCAGCCTTATGTCATCCTTGTCGTCGGCGTGAATGGCGTCGGGAAGACTACTACCATTGGAAAACTGGCTTATCAGTTTAAGAAGGCCGGGAAGACAGTTTATCTCGGTGCTGCGGATACGTTCCGTGCAGCTGCCGTAGAGCAGATACAGATATGGGGAGATCGTGTAGGGGTACCGGTGATCAAGCAGCAGATGGGTTCGGACCCAGCTTCAGTAGCTTTTGATACGCTGCAGAGTGCCAAGGCCAATCATGCGGATGTCGTGCTCATTGATACAGCTGGCCGGCTGCATAATAAAGTAGGATTGATGAATGAATTGAAAAAGATCAAGGAGGTCATGAAAAAGGTCATTCCTTCAGCCCCTGATGAAGTACTGCTCGTCCTGGATGGAAGTACAGGGCAGAATGCTTTTGAGCAGGCCAAACAGTTCTCTGCCGTTACGCAGATTACGTCCCTTGCCATCACCAAACTGGATGGTACGGCCAAGGGGGGAGTAGTCATTGGTATCAGTGACCAACTGAAAGTACCTGTGAAATATATCGGGCTCGGTGAGGGCATTGAAGATCTGCAACTCTTCAACAAACGGGAGTTTGTCGACAGCCTTTTCAATGGTCTCAAACAGTAAACAGCCGCAGAGATGAAGAAAAACCAAATTGATGTCATTTCCATGGGTTGTTCAAAGAACCTGGTAGATTCTGAACTCCTGATGAAACAGTTTGAAGCGAATGGTTTCCATTGTGTCCATGATAGTCAGCACCCCCAGGGAGAAATAGCCGTAATCAATACGTGCGGTTTCATCGAGAGTGCAAAAGAGGAAAGCATCAACACGATACTGCAATTTGTTAAGGCAAAAAAGGAGGGGAGGCTGAAGAAGCTCTTTGTCATGGGCTGTCTTTCACAGCGTTACCAGAAAGAGCTGGAGAAGGATATTCCGGAAGTTGATAAGTATTATGGAAAGTTCAATTATAAGCAACTCCTCACTGATTTAGGCAAGGCGGATGTGCCTACCTGTGACGGCAAGCGCCATCTGACAACTCCTCATCATTATGCTTACATCAAAATAGCGGAGGGTTGTGACCGCCATTGTGCCTATTGTGCCATCCCCATTATCACGGGAAAGCATGTCAGTCGTCCGGAAGGAGAAATCTTACAGGAAGTGCGTGATCTTGTCTCCCAAGGAGTAAAGGAGTTCCAGATCATCGCCCAGGAGTTGACCTATTATGGAGTGGATATAGACGGTCACAGGCATATTGCTGAACTGATTCAGAGAATATCAGACATTCCAGGGGTGATCTGGATCCGCTTGCATTATGCTTATCCCACACAGTTCCCCCTTGACCTGCTGGATGTGATGAGAGAACGGCCTAATGTCTGCCGCTATCTGGATATCGCTTTCCAGCACAGCAGCGACCATGTCCTTTCCCGTATGCACCGGCATATTACCAGGCAGGAACAGATTGATCTCATCCGGACCATGCGGGAACGTGTGCCGGGCATCCATATCCGTACCACACTGATGGTAGGTTTTCCGGGAGAGACGGAAGAAGATTTCCAGGACTTGATGGACTTTGTACGCTGGGCACGTTTTGAGCGGATGGGAGCTTTTGCTTATTCAGAGGAAGACGGGACATACAGTGCCCTCCACTATAAGGATGATGTGCCTGAAGAGGTGAAGCAGCATCGGCTGGATGAGTTGATGGCTTTACAGGAAGAAATATCTGGGGAGATGGAGGCCTGCCAGGTCGGAAAGATCATGAAGGTGATCATAGACCGCAAGGAAGGATCCTATTTCGTAGGGAGGACGGAATTCAGTTCTCCTGAAGTTGATCCGGAGGTGCTGATCCCTGTTTCCGGCAATCCCTCTGTACGGACCGGCAGGTTTTATCAGGTTAAGATCACAGGAAGTGAAGACTATGATCTCTTGGGAAAAATAGATGCTCATGAACACTAAGGAAATGATCGCCAGCCTGGCTGAAAGAAGCGGATTCACGCAGGAGGATACCAAAAAACTCTTGCGTACTATTGTTGATGCCTTGACGGAGGAAGTTGGTCAGGGGCAGCCCGTAGTTATCCCTGGTTTTGGTACTTTTGAGGTAAAGAAGCGTCTGGAACGGGTTATCGTCAATCCTACGACAAAACAAAGAATGCTTGTACCCCCGAAATTGATCTTGAATTTCCGGCCTTCTGCATCGGTCAAGGAACAGTTAAAGAATGGAGGGACGCTCAATGGCTAAGAATAGTCTTTCCTTATTATCTGAGCGCCTGGTGGAGAAAAACCATCTTGACGAGGCCACGGCTGATGAATTCATCAAGAGTCTGTTGGCGGTGATCAGTACCGGCTTGCAGCAGGATAAACTTGTAAAGGTCAAGGGGTGGGGAACTTTGAAAATCATCAGCGTACGTGACCGGGAAAGTATAGATGTCAATACCGGGGAGCGTATCGTTATTGAGGGCCGGGACAAACTCAGTTTTACGCCTGATGCGGTCTTACGCGAGATTGTCAATAAACCTTTTGCACAGTTTGAAACGGTTATCGTAAACGATGGCGTTGATTTCACCCCTATAGATGAGAAATTTGCTGAGGGTATGGTACCGGAAGCAGGGGAAGAGGAGGAGGTTACTACCTTTCAGACTGTCCCGGTTTCCGTTACTGAAGGACAGCAGGAGGAGCAGAAAGATATAGAAAAAGAACCTCTTGTTCCTTCTATTGAAAAGGAAAAGGATACTGTGGAGCAGGGCGAAGAGACAAAGTTGACGGACCTGCATAAACCGGCTGGTCAATTGCCGGCAACCGCAGACACGACAGAATCCGTCCCCCTTCATCAAGTTCAAGAAAACTCGCCTGGAGATTCTCCGGTCCCCATGACCGCTGAAAAAACTGAGGATATTGTTTCCCGATCGAATCCCATCACTCCTGTTTCTGGAAGCAACGAAAAGCATACTTTATCAGAATCGTCAATGAAGGAGGAGGAAGATGAAGATGAAATGCCGGATAATCCTAAAAAGACTGTCCCTGTGAAGAGTGACAGTAAAGCATCTCATGGCAGAGTCTTTCCCCGTTATCTCACTTATATTATCGGATTCTTGTTTCTTGTATTGATAGGAGCCTTGGTTGGACTAAGTTATAATTACGGTCGGTTAGTAACAGAGCATAACCAGATGATTATCAAACTCCATGATATTGAGTCAACATCCTCAGTCAGGCCTCCTCGTAAAGTTACGAAAAAGCATGCGGTGCCTTCTTCTTCCCAATCCCCTCGTCAACCAATGGAGAAAAAGGAAGTAAAAGTCCATTCTGATGACCACTCTTCTTACTCCTCGTATGACTCTGATCCACGGATCCGTACAGGAGCCTATCGTATTGCAGGGGTAGAACGTACCGTCACGGTCCGCAGCGGTCAGACCCTTTCAGGATTGAGCCGCACATATTTAGGAAAAGGGATGGAATGTTATGTAGAGGCTCTGAATGGAACGAAAGAAGTCAGGGAAGGGCAGAAACTCCGTATACCGAAATTAGTATTGAAGAAAAGATGACCCTTGTCAGGTTCTTGATGGCTTTCCCCGGGGCATGGCGGTGATCACCCTTGGTCCTTTCAGTATCCTCGAAGGAGATTCTGCTGGTTTTATTTCTTGAAAAACTTCTGGTATTCATTTTCGAAATTAGGAGTGAATATACCCCTTCCGAGAGCAGATAATATTTCCTCTTTCGTCCAGAACCGTCCTCCGTCCAGTTCTTCTTTATCCGGATGGACCGGCCCGTTATAGGTACACCGGTGAACATAGACCAATTCTCTTTCTTTTGTACTTTCAAAGACGTAATGTCCCATCGGAACGGGATCGAAGTCGGTAATTCCCAGTTCTTCCCTTACTTCTCTGTCCAGTGCCTGTCCTACACTTTCTCCCAGGTCAATATGTCCCCCGCACGACGTATCCCATTTCCCGGGTTGTATATCCTTCCACACGGGACGCTTCTGGAGAAACAACTCCCCCTTGCTGTTGAACAGGTGCAGATGGACTACTGGATGCAGGATCTTACTGCCATCATGTGCGTGTCCCCGGGTTACAACTCCCAGGATGTTCCCGTTTTCATCCACTACGGGAAACTTCTCTGCTTTATTGTCTCTCATTGATTCTTTCAAAATAGCACCTGCCCCTCTTTTAGGAGTTCCGGCAAGAGGAGTCAGGCTTGCTTTTAATATAAAAATCCTTCACTATGATCCTTGATGTATCAGGATCTTTTTATTCCAATGACTTTACCGCCAGATAGGACCCCTGGAACTCTTCCTCCAGTCCTGAAGGCTTTTGACGGAAGATGCCGTAGACGGCACTGCCGCTGCCACTCATTTGTGCATATACGGCACCATGGTCATAAAGGCGTTGCTTGATGTCCTTCAATTCAGGCCAGAGAGCAAAGACCGTTTTTTCGAAATCATTGGTGAGATCCGTCTTCCACGTCTCTATGGGCTGACGGACGACCTCCCGACAGCATTTTCGGGGCTTCCGACACTCTATCCCTCGGAAGGCTTCTGAAGTACTGATGGATATATCCGGCTTAACTACTGCGATAAAATAACCTGAAAGATTACCCCTCGGACCATCTGCCGGCTCCAGGAGATTTCCCATGCCAGCTCCGAAACTCGGTTCTGCGGAGATGAAGAAAGCACAGTCCGCACCTAACTTGGCAGCATAGCGTTCCATTTCCGGATTACCGATATTCAGGCGGAACCTTTCATCAAGGAGCCTGATCATGAACGCTCCGTCGGAAGATCCTCCCCCCAGACCGGCCTGGGTAGGGATCTGCTTGTACAGGTGGGCATGGACACGAGGCAGGGTGAAGTCTTTTGCCAGGACCTGATAAGCCCGAAGGACAAGATTTTTCTGTTCGTCACATTCAATCCTGTTCCCGGTCACCTTCAGGTCACAGGGACTTTCACTCGGGAATTTCTCATCCATATATTTGATTTCGAGTGCATCATAAATAGGAACAGGATAGAAAACGGTTTCTATACTGTGGTAGCCATTTTCCAACTCCCCGACAATATTCAGGCCGAGGTTGATTTTCGCACAAGGAAATGTAATCATAGTCGTTTATGTTTATTTGTCTATGACAAAATTAGTAAAAAAAGAAATACAATACAACGAATCCTCCTTGTTTTTTTATTAACTTTGCAGTCAAAGCTATAACTAAGATGGCAGAAGAAAAGAAAAACAACAATCGTAAACGGCACACCCCCGCGCCTATCGACGAAAGTTACGGGCACTTACAACCACAGGCCACCGACATAGAACAGGTCGTGATCGGAGCCCTTCTCATTGATAAAGACGCTTTTTCCGTCGTCTCAGAAATTCTCCGTCCGGATACTTTCTATGACCCGAGGAACCAGAAAATCTATCAGGCCATACAGACCATGAATCTGGAAGAACGTCCTGTGGACATCATGACGGTCATAGAAGAACTTAAACATGAGGGGTCGCTGGATGAAATAGGAGGGCCTGCCTATGTCCTGGACATCAGCCAGCACGTGGCCTCATCGGCGCATATAGAATACCATGCCCATATCCTTGCCCAGAAATACCTGGCGCGTCAACTCATTCATTTTGCAAGTGAGGTGGAGACAGAGGCTTTTGATCCCCAGATAGACGTGGATGACCTGATGCAGAAAGCCGAGAGTTCCCTTTTTGAACTCTCCCAGAAAAACATGCGTCAGGACTATACGCAGATAGATCCTATTATCCATGAGGCGACGGAGATCCTTCAGCGTGCGGCAAGTAATGCTGGAGGGCTTACCGGAATCCCGACGGGATTCACCCGCCTTGACGAAATTACCAGTGGATGGCAGAAGAGTGACCTGGTGATTATTGCCGGCCGGCCGGCCATGGGCAAAACATCTTTTGCCCTGAGTATTGCCAAGAGCATTGCCGTAGATCACCATATCCCCGTAGCTTTCTTCTCCCTGGAAATGAATAAGGTCCAACTTGTGAACCGTCTCATTTCCAATGTGTGCGAGATACCGGGAAACAAGATCCTTAACGGACAACTGGACAATGATGACTGGGAACGACTTGATAAGAAACTCCGGCTGCTTATCGGGGCTCCTTTGTTCATTGATGATACGCCCGGACTTTCAGTTTTTGAACTCCGTACCAAGGCCAGGCGTCTGGTCCGTGAGCAGCACGTCCAGATTATCATGGTCGACTACCTGCAGTTGATGAATGCCAATGGTTCCCGTTTCAGCAACCGTCAGGAAGAGGTCTCTACCATATCCCGTTCTCTCAAGGGTCTCGCCAAGGAGTTGGATATTCCTATCCTTGCCCTTTCACAGTTGAACCGTACGGTAGAGAACCGCGAAGGACTCGAAGGCAAGCGCCCTCAGTTGAGCGATCTTCGTGAGTCCGGAGCCATCGAGCAGGATGCCGATATGGTACTTTTTGTCCATCGTCCTGAATATTATCATATCTATGAGGATGAAAAAGGGCATGACCTTCATGGAATGGCTCAGATCATCATTGCCAAGCACCGTAAGGGTGCTACCGGTGATGTACTGTTACGCTTCAAGGGCGAATTTACGACCTTCCTGAATCCGGAAGATGATAAGGGTTTTGCACCTCTTCCACCACAGGACGGAGGGGAGATCATTGGCAGCAAGATGAACGGCGATAGTGATGAACCGCCGTTCTGACCAGAGCACGTAAAAATACAACAGAAAACAGGCCGGATGATCGAGAGGAACTCCGGCCTGTTTTCTGTTGCCCCTTCAGATAGCATTATTGTTCTTTGAGGATCCCTCCCTGGAACAGTCTTTGCCGTGACCCATGTGTGAGGAGGTGGTCCTGTCTTATGATCAGGGAGATAAATATATAGTATAATACAGTAGGTAAATAAATGAATCCGTAACTTTTTTTATTAAAAAAGTATTTATTTGTTTGCTTATATCATTTTAATTCCTTACCTTTGCCCGCAACAATAAATAAAGCAAATGATTCCACAGATTATACTAAGCATCATTATTCGAATTCGACTGCATCCAGTGGCCGGAAGTGATGGGGTATGTGTATAGTTTTGTAGGACTACGTATAAAAGCCTTTCTCACTTCTGGTATAGTGAGGAAGGCTTTTTTGGTAAATGAAAGTAAATGACTAACAATTTTTGAATATGAGAGACAGATTGTTTATTTTTGACACAACACTTCGCGATGGCGAACAAGTGCCGGGTTGTCAGTTGAACACGGTAGAAAAGATTCAGGTAGCCAAGCAATTGGAGCTGTTGGGTGTTGATGTGATTGAAGCCGGATTCCCCATCTCCAGTCCGGGTGATTTCAATTCCGTAGTAGAAATCAGTAAAGCTGTTACCTGGCCGGTTATCTGCGCCCTGACCCGCGCGGTACCTAAGGACATCGACTGTGCGGCAGAAGCGCTGAAGTACGCCAAACGTAAACGTATCCATACCGGACTGGGAACGAGCGATTATCATATCAAGTATAAATTCAATTCCACTCGTGAAGAGATTCTCCAGCGTGCTGTCGATGCCGTCAAATATGCTAAAAAGTACGTGGAGGATGTTGAATTTTATGCCGAAGATGCTGGCAGAACGGATAATGAGTATCTTGCTCAGGTCTGTGAGGCTGTCATTAAAGCGGGTGCTACAGTGGTCAACATCCCGGACACGACCGGATATTGTCTTCCGGATGAATATGGAAACAAGATCAAATACTTGATGGAGCATGTTGATGGAATAGAAAAGGCTCAGATTTCCACCCATTGTCATAATGACCTGGGTATGGCGACAGCTAACACCTTGCAGGGAGTCCTGAACGGGGCCCGGCAGGTTGAGGTCACGATCAATGGCATCGGTGAGCGTGCCGGCAATACTGCTCTTGAAGAAATTGCCATGATCCTGAAATGCCATAAGGATATAGGAATCGATACGAATATCAACACGACTAAAATATGCCCGACATCACGGATGGTATCCAGTTTGATGAACATGCCTGTCCAGCCTAACAAGGCAATAGTGGGGCGTAATGCGTTTGCTCATTCTTCCGGCATTCATCAGGATGGTATCTTGAAGAATGTACAGACTTATGAAATCATAGATCCTAAAGATGTCGGACTGGATAATAATGCCATTATCCTTACTGCCCGCAGCGGTCGTGCAGCACTCAAGTACCGCCTGAATGCAAATGGTATAAAGGTCTCAGAAGATAAACTCAACGAAATTTATAAGAAGTTCCTGGCCCTTGCTGACAAGAAAAAGGAAGTGACGGATGACGATGTCATCGCCTTGTCGGGTGCTGCATCAGGGGCACACAATGTCAAACTGGACTATCTTCAAGTCACTACCGGTAAGGGCGTGAAGAGTGTTGCCAGCATAGGCCTGGATATTTCCGGTGAGAAATTTGAAGAATGTTCGTCCGGTAATGGGCCGGTTGACGCGGCTATCCTTGCCTTGAAGCGCATTATCCGTAAGCAGATGACCTTGAAGGAATTTACCATCCAGGCTATAGACAAAGGATCTGATGATGTGGGAAAAGTCCACATGCAGGTGGAATATGATGGTCATATCTATTATGGGTTCGGTGCAGACACGGACATTGTAACAGCCTCCGTGGAAGCCTACATCGACTGTATCAACAAATTCAGCAATAAGTAAAATAAGAGAGAAAAATGAACACATTGTTTGATAAAATCTGGGACCGGCACGTCGTCCAGATCGTAAAAGACGGCCCTACACAACTTTACATTGACAGACTTTATTGTCATGAGGTGACTTCCCCTCAGGCTTTTGCGGGGATGCGCACCCGGGGCCTCCGCCCTTTCCGCCCCGGACAGATCTACTGTATGCCGGATCATAATACTCCTACACATGATCAGGATCAACCTATCGAAGATCCTGTATCCCGTAAACAGATAGACACGCTGGACAAGAATTGTGCAGAATTCGGGCTCAGGGAATATAAGATGAACACACGGGACAATGGCATCATCCATGTCGTAGGCCCGGAGAAAGGACTGTCTTTGCCGGGAATGACCATTGTCTGTGGTGATTCCCATACGTCTACTCATGGGGCTGTAGGAGCTCTGGCTTTTGGCATCGGAACGTCTGAGGTCGAAATGGTCATGGCCTCCCAATGTATTTTGCAGCAGAAACCGAAGTCGATGCGGATTAATATCAATGGAAAACTGGAAGCCGGTGTAACGGCGAAGGATGTTGCATTATACCTGATGAGCCAACTGACGACATCCGGTGCTACCGGATATTTTGTGGAATATGCAGGACAGGTGGTCCGGGATATGACCATGGATGGCCGTCTCACACTTTGCAATTTGTCCATTGAGATGGGTGCGCGTGGTGGCTTTGTCGCTCCTGACGAGACCACCTTCGCATTCCTCAAGGGCCGTCAATATGCTCCTGAAGGTGCAGAATGGGATAAGGCTGTGGCATACTGGAAAACATTGAAAAGCGGCGAAGATGCGGTGTTTGATAAAGAACTCAACTTCAAGGGGGAGGACATCGAACCACGAATTACGTATGGTACCAATCCTGGAATGGGCATCGCCGTTGACGGTATGATTCCTGTGCTGTCCCAGATTCCTGCGGAGGATCAGGCTTCTTTCAAAAAAGCCTTGAACTATATGGGCTTTACCCCCGGTCAGAGGTTGCTCGGACATCCCGTTGATTATGTCTTTCTCGGAGCCTGTACCAACGGACGGATCGAGGATTTCCGGGCTTTTGCCAAAATGGTCAAGGGACATCATAAAGCTGAAGGAGTTACTGCATGGCTTGTCCCGGGCAGTTGGCTTGTTGACCGCCAGATCCGTGAGGAAGGTCTTGACAAAGTATTGGAAGCTGCGGGATTCAATATCCGCCAGCCCGGATGCTCTGCCTGTCTGGCCATGAATGATGACAAGATACCTGCCGGCAAGTATTCCGTATCTACCAGCAATCGTAATTTTGAAGGACGGCAGGGCCCTGGCTCCCGTACGATCCTTGCCAGTCCGCTTGTAGCTGCCGCTGCTGCTATCACGGGAAAAATCACAGATCCGAGAACCCTCTAAAAAGTTAGTAAAATGAAACAGAAATTTAATGTGATTACCTCTTCTTGCATCCCTTTGCCTTTAGAGAATGTAGATACAGACCAGATTATACCTGCCCGTTTCCTGAAAGCCACAGATAAGGAGGGCTTCGGGAATAACCTTTTCCGTGACTGGAGATACCATAAAGACGGAACCCCGAAAGAAGGGTTTGTCCTTAATGATCCGTCTTATTCGGGCGTGATCCTGGTGGCCGGCAAGAATTTCGGTTCAGGATCATCCCGTGAGCATGCAGCCTGGGCTATTGCCGGCTATGGCTTCAGGGTAGTGATCAGTTCCTTTTTCGCGGATATTCACAAGAACAACGAACTGAACAATTTCGTCCTTCCTGTTGTAGTCAGTGAACCTTTCCTGAAGGAACTGTTTCGTAGCATCCAGGAAGACCACAAGACACAGGTAAAGGTGGACTTGCCCCGCCAGACGGTAACGAATCTTGCAACGGGACATTCCGAGCATTTTGAGATCAACGGTTATAAGAAACACTGTCTGGAAGAAGGTCTGGACGATGTGGATTTTCTGGTGAAGAACTTAGATAAAGTTGAAGCTTGGGAGAAAGCAAACAGCCTGAGTTTCCAGGATTAAAGTAATCATGATGTGATGAATAGTGATTCAAGCAAGAAGATAATAGAAATCATGGATTCAACACTCCGTGACGGTGAACAGACCAATGGGGTCTCGTTCCTGCCTCACGAGAAGTTGATGATCGCAAAGGCTCTCCTCGATGTAGGGATAGACCGTATAGAAGTGGCCTCAGCACGGGTCTCTGATGGTGAAAAAGATGCCGTCAGCATGATCTGCAGATATGCGGCCAGCCACAATCTCCTGGACCGTATAGAGGTGCTGGGGTTTGTTGACGGTACAAAATCGGTTGATTGGATCAAGGATTGTGGGTGTCATGTCATCAATCTCCTGGCAAAAGGATCATTGCGGCATTGTAATCTCCAACTCCATAAAACTCCGGAAGAGCATATTGCTGACATAAAAGGGGTAATCGAATATGCGCATAGTCAGCATTTTACCGTAAATCTCTACTTGGAGGACTGGTCCTCCGGGATGATGCATTCCAGGGATTATGTGTACCGGATGATGGATGCCCTCAAGGATGCCGGCATCGCCCGTTTTTTACTGCCTGACACACTGGGGATCCTGAATCCTTTCAATACGAGAGACTACCTTGAAGAGATGATCTCCAGATACCCTGGGGTGAAGTTTGATTTCCATGCTCATAATGACTATGGCATGGCCGTAGGTGACTCTTTTGCAGCAGTCAAGGCAGGGGCCACCGGACTTCATGTCACCGTAAACGGACTGGGGGAACGATGTGGCAATGCACCTTTGTCCTCTGTGCAGGTGATGCTTCATGACCAACTCGGTGTCTCCACTCACGTAGATGAATCGGGACTCGTTGATGTCAGTCACCTCGTGGGAGGATACAGCGGCATCTGCGTGGCTCCGAATACTCCGGTAATCGGTGACAATGTGTTCACCCAGGTTGCAGGCGTGCATGCAGACGGGGACAAGAAAGCTCACCTCTACAGCAATGCCCTGGTACCGGAACGTTTCGGACGTCATCGTGAATTTGCCTTGGGAAAGAATTCCGGTAAGGCTAATATTATCCAGAACCTGAAAGAGCTTGGGCTTGAACTGACTCCTGAACAGACAAAAACCGTGACGAAAAGGATCACGGAACTGGGTGACAAGAAGGAGTTGGTCACACAGGATGATTTGCCTTATATCGTGAGTGATGTTCTCAAGCACAATGCGCCGGAGGATAAAGTGAAACTCGTAAGTTATATGGTATCAACGTCTTATGGTCTTAAACCTATAGCAAGCCTTAAAGTGAACATCAATGGGGTGAACTATGAAGCAGACCATACCGGTGACGGCCAGTATGATGCGTTCGTGAAAGCCATGCGCAAGATTTACAAGGAGAAACTGAATCGCACTTTTCCGATGCTGGACAACTATCAGGTCAGTATTCCCCCCGGGGGACATACTGATGCACTTGTCCAGACAGCTATCTCCTGGCATTATGGTGACCGGTCATGGCGTACCCGCGGACTGGATGCTGACCAGACGGAGGCCGCCATCAAAGCTACCTTGAAAATGCTCAATCTTTTTGAGAAAGATGAGAGCAAGAAGGGAGTGACAGCATCCGAAACTCTAACAGATAAAGAATAAAGAACTTTATAAAAAAATGAGAATGAACTTGAAAATTGCTGTTCTGGCCGGTGATGGTATCGGCCCGGAAATCATGAAGCAGGGCGTAGCTGTTCTGGACACTATCGGTGAAAAATTCGGACATACTTTCAGTTATGCACCGGCAGTCTGTGGGGCTCATGCTATCGACACGGTAGGGGATCCGTTTCCTGATTCCACCTTTAAAACCTGCATGGACTCAGATGCTGTACTTTTTGCCGCTGTCGGAGATCCTCGTTTCGACAATGATCCGACCATAAAGGTACGGCCGGAGAATGGCTTGCTTGCCATGCGCAAACAACTGAGTCTTTATGCTAATGTACGCCCGGTGGCCACTTTTGACTGTCTGCTCCACAAGAGTCCTCTGAAGGACGAGATCATCAAGGGAGCCGATTTTGTCGTGATCCGTGAGTTGATCGGGGGAATGTATTTCGGCAAGAAGCATCAAGATCATGATATGGCTTTTGATACCGACATCTACACCCGTCCTGAGATCGAACGTATCCTGAAGGTAGGATTCAAGTTTGCCATGAAGCGTCGCAAGCATCTCACGGTCGTGGATAAAGCTAACGTCCTGGCCAGTTCCCGTCTCTGGCGCCAGGTAGCCATGGAGATGGCACCGGAATATCCGGAAGTAACGACAGACTATATGTTTATTGACAATGCTTCCATGCGTGTGCTGACAGAGCCTCGTTTCTTTGACGTGATCGTCACGGAAAACACCTTTGGTGACATCCTTACGGATGAAACCAGTAGTATTACGGGATCCATGGGTTTGCAGCCATCTGCTTCACTGGGTGATCATACACCTTTGTTTGAGCCGGTTCATGGGAGTTGGCCACAGGCAGCGGGAAAGAACATCGCCAATCCGATCGCTGAAATCCTTTCTGCCGCTATGCTGCTCGAACATTTTGAATTGAAAGAAGAAGGGGCGTTGATCCGTAAGGCCGTCAATGCCAGCTTGGAAGCAAATGTGCGTACACCTGAGATTCAAGTTGAGGGTGGCAGGAAATATGGCACGACGGAAGTGGGGGCATGGATTGCCGACTATATCCGGAAGGCAGAGTGATCCTATGGCAGGAAGGACCGGATAGGGTCCGGCATCTTTCCTGATGGTTTACCCACGATGGGAGATGGGAGCATCTTCCCCGTGGGTGTTTTATTATCTGATGGATGAGAATCATTAATTTTATCTAACAGAAGCGGTGATTCTTTGGGCCATTCCACTTTTTTTGTAACTTTGCCGATAAAAATAATGACCATGCGTAAACTCTTTATGATCTGTATGCTCACCGTCTTGTCCGGAGGGGCTGTCATGGCTCAGAGTAATCAGGCTCTGAGGGATTCTCTGTCAAAAGCTACGGAGATCCTGGCTTATCATCCTGATAGTGTGGACCTGCGCTTGAAAAAAGTGGCATGGAACATCAAGTTGGAACAATGGCAGTATGCCAAGGATGATCTGGATAAGGTCCTTTACCTCAGACCGGGAAATATCGCCGGACTATTTTACCGGGCATACGTGAATGAAAAACTGGACCGGTATAATTTCGCTCGTCTGGATTATCAGAACCTGCTGGCCATCGTTCCCGGTAATTTTGAGGCAGAACTGGGACTTGCCTTGCTGGACCAGAAGGATATGCATTACACTGATGCTTATGATGAGATCAATGATCTCGTGGACCAGTATCCTGACAGTGCCGTGGCATACGCAGCCAGAGCGGGTATAGAGGTGGAAAGGAAGATGAACGATGTAGCTGAGTATGATTATTCCAAGGCTTTCCAGTTGGACTCTGCCAATATAGACTATCTCCTGGACCGTGCGAACCTCAGAATCAATCTGAAACGCTTTGACGAGGCTGAAGAGGATTTGAAACTGGCTGTCAAACTGGGTTATCCGAGAGGAGCGCTTATCGGCTATTATCGCAAACTCAAATATATGAAGAAGAAATAAAAACAATGATTAAAGGTATCAGCAAGAGAGATTGTCTTATTCTGCTTTTTTCCTGTCTTTTCTTTTCGGCGCTGCCGGCACAGAATACGCCGAATGCCCGGCAGGCGAGAAGGATATTCGGTGAGGCCTACGAACAAATATATGGTCCTCATGGAGCTGAATTCAATTATGCCGTAAATGTAATAGGAATTTACAAGACCTCAGGCACGATGTGGATAAAGGGGGAGAAACATAAGTTTATCGAACGTCAATGTTCTGTATGGGATGACGGCAGAGAGTTCTATAGGGTAAACCGAAAAAAAAGAACCGTAGAACTATATAATGCCGGTTCTTCGAAAAAGGACAAACTGTTTTCTAAATTTTCTTTTAGTCCTGACGATTATGACTATCATATTTCCGATAGCTGTAGTGGGTATCTGATCACCCTGGACGCCCGTCCTGGTACACGGGGCATTAAACATATCAAAGCGACCATTGACAAACATACCTTAGTCCCTAAATTACTGAAGATCAAGGTCTCTTTTTTCTGGGCAAAGGTGACGATCTATGGATTTCATAAAGGAAATATTGATGATCATATCTTTCATTTCCCGCGCTCTGAGTTTTATGGATACCGCTATATTGATAAGAGATCGGAGGACTGATCAACAGCTTTTCCAGGGACTTGGAATGACTTTCCTGTTTTCTGATCGCTCACGACAATAAGGCAGTTGATCGTGTCATCATGTCAGTTATAGCCTTCGGGCACGTTTCTTGCAATCCAGCATGAAGAATCTGGATCCGGGAAGGTTAAGGTAACCCACCCGGAAGGAATCCGGAGAGACAGGAGGTATGATGATGAAGATTGTAATGTTATTAGCAGGTTTGTTTTTCATAGCAGGATTTATTATTCAGGATACATTCAAGAACGTAGAAAACTAATTAGAGAGTTATAAGTAAAAAATGAAAGGGTCAGATGATGGATACGATCATTCATCATCTGACCCTTTTTATTTTCCCATCCGGTAACCTGTACCGTTTCCTCTTTTCAGTGAACATCC
>DHOX01000050.1:81365-89112 GCA_002409785.1 Prevotella sp. UBA5379
GAACATCCACTTTGATGACGACAACCCGCAGATGCTGGTCTGGCTCATCCGTCAGGACTTTCGCGATATGCCAGTCGCCCGGGAAGAAAATGTTAAAGTATCCGGGATGACTTTTGATGAATTTAGCCCGTTCCTTGACATAGTCATAATGGATAACATCCCGTGACAAGTCATATTTACAATTAGCCTTACTCGTATAGTGGTCAATCAGTCCGAAACCTTCAATCCCCTTTACCACATACTGAAAATCAATATGATGGTAATGACTCTCTGATCCCCGTTTTTTCAAAGAATCATTCGTACCGTCTTCCACACTAGCCACCATAGTTGTGCCGGCAATAGGATGCCGTCCGGCAGGCAGAGTCAGCAAGTCTGTATTTTGGAGCCAGTGAAACAGGGCCTTCCATTGCCCGGGGTTCTTATGATACTGCACATAAAAGTCCACATCGTTCACACTGGCATCCGGGGAGGCCTTCGTGAATCCGTTTCTCCATGAACCGGAAGCAACCCATTGTCTCGCTGTTCGGATCAGTTCCTGGTCTTGTACATAATGGGTGTAATAACCTTTGTCCCGGGCTTGAACGGAGATGGCCATTAGCAGGGACAGGCTGAAAAGGATAGATTTCTTGATGTTCATACTGATAAAGATATTGAAAAGGGGACAGATTCTCACCAACTGTCCCCGTGTATTGCTTTCAAACTTCAGGAAAGATTACAGAATAGTCTTTACTGCTTCCAGCAT
Source organism: Prevotella sp. UBA5379 (assembly GCA_002409785.1). Classification (GTDB taxonomy): domain Bacteria; phylum Bacteroidota; class Bacteroidia; order Bacteroidales; family Bacteroidaceae; genus Prevotella. The sequence goes on from DHOX01000050.1 coordinate 82,108, forward strand.
TCCCTTCTTCTGGATCAGGTCAAGATCTTTCGTGACCAGTGCCGTAAGACCGGGAATCGCATTGAGATCCTCTCCCCAGACATAATCATAGGAGAGAACGCCTTCAGCCACTTTCCGGGTATCTCCTGTTGCCCACAGGTCAGTCAGATGCTGCATGATCTTCGGATCATCCTTTGGCTGTATAGGAGTACCGTCAGCGCGCTGCCCACCTTTATAATAGGTAATGATGGCTGCCAGTCCGAAGACCAGTCCCTGGGGTAATTGCCCTTTACGCTTCAGATAAATTTTCACTCCTGGCAGATCACGTGTATTGTATTTCGGGAATGAGTTCAGCATGATGGAGGTAACCTGGTGGTCTACGTAAGGATTGTCGAAACGCTCAAGGACATCAGCAGCAAACTTTTTCAGTTCGTCCATCGGCAGGTCAAGGGTCTGCATGAGTTCATCAAACTGCACCTTATGGATATATTTGCCGATCACGGGATGCTGGCAGGCATCACGTACAATGTTGAGACCACTCAGGAAGGCAACAGGAGAGAGCACGGTATGAGGACCGTTCAGCAGGGTCACCTTACGGGCATGGTAAGGTTTCTCATCATCAGTGATGAGTACGTGCAGACCGGCTTTCTCAGCCGGGAATTCGGCCTTCAACTCTTCGATGGTCATATTCTCTGGCCGTTCGATCACCCAGAGGTGGAAACTTTCGGCCTGTACGACCATATTGTCCCTGTAGGAAATTCTCTGCTGTATTTCCTTGATCGTCTTACGTGGGAATCCCGGTGTGATGCGGTCTACGAGGGTAGCGCAGACATAACAGTCTTCGGTAAACCATTTCTTGAAACCTGCATAGTCCCTTCCCATATCCTCTTTCCAGAGTTCGATATACTTATAAATGCAGTCTTTCAGATGATGGCCGTTCAGGAAGATCAACTCACAGGGCATGAGGATCATTCCCTTGGCGGGATCGCCGTTGAAGAACTGATAACGATGGAAAAGCAACTGTACCAGTTTGCCGGGATAAGAAGCTGCCGGCGCATCTGAGAACTTACAATTTTCATCAAAGGCGATGCCGGCTTCCGTCGTATTTGAAACGATAAAACGCATCTCAGGCTGTTCTGCCAAAGCCAGGAAAGCTTGGTTCTGTGTATAAGGGTTCAGTGCACGGCTCACACAATCTACACGTGTAATCGTATTGACAGGCTGTCCGTTTTCTCTTCCTTGCAGGTTGACGTGATAGAGACAATCCTGACCGTTCAGCATATCTACCATTCCGGAGGGAAGTGGCTCTACAATGACTACACTGCTATTGAAGTCCGTCTTCTGATCCATATTCCAGACGATCCAGTCCACGAATCCACGAAGGAAATTACCTTCACCAAACTGGATGATTCTTTCCGGCATCTCGCTCTTCGGAGCGGTATGCCTATTCAATGACTTTAATTCTGACATAATTGAGATTTGATTTTTATGTTTTAGATTTTACGTTAGTTTTTTCAGTTCTCTTGCAAAGATAGTAAAATATTCGCGATGTCCCCTTGAAAAAAGCCGGAAATCCCACGCAAACCTTTGCGAAGGGATCCCGGCAGGAATATCTTACATGGCAAAAGCATTGAAGCCTCCGTCAACTACAGCCACAGTTCCGGTTACGAAGCTGGCTGCATTGCTCATCAGATAATGGATCGTACCACAGAGTTCCTCCGGCTTGCCCATCCTTCCGAAGGGTGTCTGACGGATCACGTCTTTTCCCCGCTGGGTATAGCTGCCGTCAGGATTGGTGAGCAGGGCACGATTCTGGTTAGTAATGAAAAAGCCGGGGGCTATGGCATTCACGCGGATGCCTTCGCCGAACTTCCGGGCGCATTCCGTAGCCATATAAGCGGTGAAATTACTGATCCCTGCCTTGGCAGCAGCATAGCCGCAGACTCTTGTCATCGGGCGGAAAGCAGCCATCGATGAGAAATTGATGACGCTTCCTTTTCCAGCCTTGACCATTGGTTTGAGAAATACTTGTGTAGGGATGACAGTTCCCACCAGGTTCAGGTTGAGGACCTTTTGGAATTCTTCGGGCTTCAGGTCAAAGAAGGTCTGATCCGGTGCGATGACTGCTCCGGCCTTATTGCCTCCGGCTGCATTGAGAAGGGTATCTACTTTTCCATATTTAGCCAGAATGGCGTTGCAGTTTTGCTCGACGAGCTCCTTGTCCATCACGTCAGCCTTGAAATAGGAAGCCTCACCGCCGGCCTTCCTGATATCCTCGGTGATGGCTTGCCCTACATCTTCACGCCGGCCTAAAATGGCTACCTTCGCACCTTGCAATGCCAGGTATTTACCTATGCACCGTCCCAGTATACCGGTTCCTCCGGTAATAACTACGACATAGTCTTTGATGTCAAACAGTTCATTCATGTTCTTTGTTTTATGGATTAATTTTAAGTTGAATACTTTTTGTTCCTGGCTGCATGGTCCCCCAGGCAACCAGGGAAGGCTCTGGACTTAATCGAAGAAACCTGGTTGGTGGTATTGCAGTCCCAGTTCCCGGTCCACAGTGGCGAGAATTCCCTGCACCTGTCCCATGGCAAACATACGGCCGAGGAAGGAATACCCGGCATTATATCCCCGCTTGTCATCACCCAGCATGGTCATGCCATGATCCACACGCATAGGCAACTTCGGATCGGTCTTTTCGAAAATCCTCACCAGTTCTATGAGGTCTGCCCTTCCACCCAGATGACTGGATTCCGTAAAGTCACCATTGGGGAATACATGGCAGGAACGCAGATGGATGAATCGGGTTCTGCCGGCATATTTCCTGGCCAGTTTCACAACATCGTTCTGGGCTCCTGCCGACAGACTGCCTGCACAGAAGGTGAGTCCGTTATGGGGATCATCTACGGTGCTCAGGAGCCAGTTGATGTCTTCATCGCAGGTCACGATACGGGGAAGGCCCAGTATCTGGAACGGTGGATCATCAGGATGAATACACAAGAACAAATCATATTTGTTACATACTGGCATAATGGCTTCCAGGAAGTATTTCAAATTCTTCCGCAGCGTTTCCCGGTCTATACCTTCATATAGGGCAAGGAGCTTCTTGAAGCGTTCTACGGGATGTTCATCTCCTTCCCTGATATTGCCGGACACAAACCCCTGTGTCTTTACGATAATATTCTCGACAAGTTGGTGATCCTTTTCTGGTGTGCTCGTCTGCTTTATCTTTTCCACTTGCTGCAGGATGTCTGCTGACCAGTCCTTTTCGGCATCCTTGCGTTGCAGGATACAGATGTCAAAGTACGCAAACTCTGCCTGAGAGAAATAGAGATTATAGGTCCCGTTGGGATTGAGGTGCATCAGGTCTGTCCTGGCCCAGTCCAGAACGGGCATGAAATTATAGCAGACCGTATGGATCCCGCACGCTGCAAGGTTCATCAGACTGGTCTTGTAATTTTCTATCAGATGGTCACGATCCGGCCCACCATATTTAATGCTCTCGCTTACCGGCAGACTCTCCACCACACTCCAGCGCAACCCGTAACCTTCGATAAAGGATTTCAGGTCGTTGATTTCTTCCTTTGTCCATATTTCACCGTTCGGCACATCATGCAGGGCCGTGACAATACCTTCGATGCCGATTTCTTTCAGCATAGGTAAGGTGATCTTGTCCTTTTTACCAAACCATCTCCACGTTCTTTCCATAGATTTATTGTCTTAAAGTAACTGTTTCTTCATGTTTTGTTTTAGTCTTAGAGGCTTTTGAAAAAATTGGATCTTTCCTGTGACAATCTTTTCGGCAAACAAAGTTATAAAAAATATTGGTAAGTCGCTTTCTTTTGTGCTTGAAATCTTGCAGATTCCGAAGAAAAATCTTAACTTTGGGCAAAAAGCAGAGATGACTATGAAAAAAATCACACCCGATAATTTTGACAACCTTTATTCCGATCCCGTTGAGCAGCAGCAGATCGACTTGTTCGTGTGCCGGGAGATGGAGCGCCAGGTCCGCCGATATATCAAGGCGATGTCCGGATCCAAAGAAAGTATGGAACGTTTTATTACCAGGCTCTCCGGATTCAGTGTTCCTCAGAAAGAAGAGGCTATCGCCCGATATATTGACTTGAACAGAAAGATCATTGACGGACTGGACTGGAAGATCATCCTGGCCCGGTCCATAGCTAATTATTGTGATACTTTTGCTTATCTTTCCACTCTTATCCAGAATAGGCGTAAGATGGTTTACTATCTCCAGCGTATCAAACATACGTATATCCGCTATCATTCGGTGTTTGAAATCAATGGCAAGTTCGGAATCAAAGACCATGAAGGAAAGGTTATCATCCCGGCCGAGTATGATTTCCTGCGGACTCCTTACGTCTATGTAGATGACCTGTCCATGGTTCCTGTCATTGCAGAGAAAAATGGGAAGATGGGACTGATCCTGCCGGACTATAAGAATACGGTAGTTGCGCAATTCGTGTATGATGATATTGCCCTGAGGGACAAATATCCCTATTTTGAGGCTAAAAAGGGAAAGAAGAAGGGTATTCTGAATACGGACGGCAGTTTCCAGGAATATGGTTCCGGCAAACCGGAAGGTAAAAAGACCGTGACTGCTCAAATCACTCAAGACAAAAAAGACCAGAACTGAATCTTTTCACATTGACCAACTCTCTCAGCAATCAAATAAGGACTAATTACCGGAAAAACGAAGAAGGAAAAAGGAAAATAGACCCTTGTGAATATTTTTTTCGCAAATTAATTAAGAATTTGTCAAAAGATGTTATTTCTATTTGTTTTGTAATAAATTAGTTTGTATATTTGTCCGAGTACTAAAAGGGTGACTTTATAGAAACGTAAAATTATGGCAAAATATAATATCACGGTGAGGAAAGATAAAGAGGTGGCTTACCGTACACTGGTCAGCCCAAACATGATGGAAGAACTCAAACAAAAGATACTTGAGGTCATCCTCATCCAGAAAAAATATAAGGATAAAGATTATTCGGCAAAGAAACTGGCAAAAGACTTAGGAACTAATACACGATACATTTCGGCTGTGGTCAATGTGAAATTCCACATGAATTATACCTCTTTCGTCAATAAGTTTCGTATTGAGGAGGCAATGTCTCTTCTGGTAGATCATCGACATAACGACTTGAATATGGAAGATATATCGGACATGGTCGGCTTCTCTAACAGACAGTCTTTCTACGCCTCATTCTATAAGATTAACGGTTGTACTCCCCGTGAGTATAAGATGCGTAATATTGCATGGCATCCCTCTATAAAAGACAAGAAAAAAAGAGGGGGGAGAAGGACCGTAAAAGCAAATGCATAACGAAATGAAACTGAAAAAATTTGAGTATGCAAACGAGAAGTTTGCAGATCTGCAACTCTTACGTTATCGCCTGAATGGTTTCGATGATCTCTCTCTTTCTCAGAAATGCTATGTCTACTGTTTGTCAAAGGCTGCCCTCTATGGGAGGGACATCACTTTCGACCAACAGGGGGAATATAATCTTCGCATCCGTAAGACGCTTGAAACAGTCGTTGATTCCTATAGCGGGTCTCCTGAAGATCCGGACTTTATAGCTCTTGAAATCTATCTGAAGAGGGTCTGGTTTTCTAACGGGATCTATCATCATTACAACTGTGAGAAATTCATTCCTGAATTTTCACGGGATTTTCTTTGTGACGAGATTCTGAAGATCAATCCTGATGATTTGCCCTTGCGCCACGGTGAAAGTGTAGAGGCTTTCATGAAAGATCTTTTTCCGGTGATCTTTGATCCTGCAGTCCTTCCCAAACGGGTCAACCAGGCTCCTGGCGTTGATTTGGTCAGGACCTCTGCCTGTAATTTCTATGAGGGTGTCACTCAGCAGGAGGTGGAGCAGTATTATGCGCAGAAAAAAACTGATGAGTATGAACAGCCGTCATGGGGGCTTAACTCTAAGCTCATCAGGCATGATGGGGAAATAGAGGAACAGGTATGGAAGGCTGATGGCCTGTATGGACCGGCAATCAGGAAGATCGTGGAATGGTTGCTGAAAGCGCGTGACTTCGCGGAAAATGATGAACAGAAGAAGGTTATCGGCCTTCTGGTGAAATACTACCGTTCTGGAGACCTGCGTGACTTTGACCGTTTCTCGATTGAGTGGGTAGGACAGCACGAAGGGGATGTAGATTTCATCAACGGTTTTATCGAAGTGTATGGTGATCCTCTGGGACTGAAAGGAACCTGGGAGGGTTTCGTTGATTATAAGGATCCCGTAGCTACAAGGCGTACACGGCTCATCTCTGAAAATGCACAGTGGTTTGAAGACCATTCACCGGTGGATCCCCGTTTTCGCAAGCCTCATGTCAAAGGTGTTACGGCAAATGTGGTCTGTGCGGCCATGCTTGGAGGTGATGAGTATCCTTCTTCTGCTATTGGCATCAATCTGCCCAACGCTGACTGGATCAGGGCTGAGAAGGGGAGCAAGAGTGTAACCATCGGAAACCTGACAGATGCCTATAACCAAGCGGCGAAGGGGAACGGATTCATGGAAGAATTTGTGATTGATCAACCTACCGTTGACTCAATCAAGAAATACGGTGACCTGACGGATGACTTGCATACTGATTTGCATGAATGCCTGGGACATGGCAGCGGGCAACTGTTGCCGGGAACGGACCCGAATGCACTCAAGGCGTACGGCAACACGGTTGAAGAGGCGAGAGCTGATCTGTTCGGCTTGTATTACATTGCTGATCCGAAACTGGTAGAGTTGGGTCTTCTGCCTGACCATGAGGCTTATAAAAGCCAGTATTATACGTACCTGATGAACGGGGCGCTCACTCAATGCATGCGCATCAGACCGGGACAGGAGATAGAGGAGGCTCACATGAGAAACCGGGCACTGATAGCCAACTGGGTTCTTGAACATGCTGACGGTGCTGCTGAAATCGTGGAACAGGAGGATAAGCATTATCTTAAAGTAAACGATTACAGTGCACTGCGTGATCTCTTTGCCA
>DHOX01000050.1:89403-89593 GCA_002409785.1 Prevotella sp. UBA5379
CGGGAACGCTATGCACAACTCCATATTGCTCCTTACAAAGGTTTTATCAATCCTAAGTTTCAGCTGGTCCGTGATTCTAAGGGAACGGTCACGGATGTGAAAGTCGATTACACCGAAGGTTATGCAGAGCAGATGTTGCGCTATTCCCGTGATTATGCAACATTAGTATGAGAGTATTACCGTTATGAAA
>DHOX01000005.1 GCA_002409785.1 Prevotella sp. UBA5379
TGGCAGAGACATTTTCTGCCAGCCTATTGAACCGTTCAGCAGCTTTACCCGTAAGAACCGGTATTGGTTTAATTACTATAGCCATATACTATCTATTTTTTGCAAAGTTAGCAAAAAGTTTTGATCACACCACCAATCTTGCCACTATTTCATCAAAGAAAACGCAAAAATGATATTAGTTCGTACCCAATTGATGTACATACCGTATCAGATAGGCACTCCAAAGTGCTCCAGACTTTGAGTTAAGAGTAAAATTGAAAAGATTGGAATGGGTTGACTAATTGGCCGGGTATCATATTATTGTCTTCCGTATTGTAGAGAAAGAGCAGTCTATCAAAGACTTTTGTACTCACCATAATTCCTTCTACGATTCATCCTTTGCCGTTACTTCCTTAGCCCGCTCAGGTCCGCCTTATAGGTCAATGGAGAAGACTGCTCCTTTTGAAGGAACATGGTCATATAGACCGGCAGATAAACCAGTTTGCCTTTGACCCTGACGTTATCATTACACAGCACATAGGCCATGGGAATACCGTATTGTTCATCTGCCATCACGTGTGTCAATGCATTATGACGATCATAGTCCTTACCCGACTTGACTTCGACTGGCACCGTATAGCCGTTCAGTTCAAAAATAAAGTCCAGCTCACCCTGTTTCTTGCTGTTGAAATAATAAAGTTCAAAACCGTGTGTATGAAGTTCCTCAGCCACAAAGTTTTCAAAGACAGATCCGAAATTGATATTCTTTTCGCCATTCAATATCCTGAGTTGCAAACCGGCAGCATACAGGCAAGCCAGCAGTCCCACATCATTTTGGAAAAGTTTGAAAAGATTCCTCGAACGCACCAGTTTCAGTGGCGGAACTGGCTCCTCCACATTATAGGTTGGCAACGCCACTCCTGCATGGCTCATCCACAAGAAACTGCTTTCATAGCGGCTGAACTTCAGGTTCTCGTTGATATCCTTCAGGATAAAACGTTTGTTCTTGGCATTCAGTTCTGATGGAATCAAATCGAAGATATCATTCAAATAAAGTTTGTCATCCGGGGCATATTGGGATATATCCAGTTGATATAACCGGATAATGGCCCGTTGTTCTGCCATTACCTCCTGCAGGTTATTCGTATCCAGATACTTCTGTACAGCAGCCGGCATTCCGCCCACTACCAGATAAAGTCGAAAGAGCTGCATCAGACGCCCGTGAATCACTTCATCCACAGGTTTCCTGTCGGTAAAGCACTCGCGAAGTTGGTCCACAATTCTACGGGCAACGCCCAATGCATCCAGGAATTCTTCAAAATCTATGGGAAACATGCTTTTTATGTCTATATATCCCACCGGAGCTGAAGAAAGGCTTTTCAATTCCACCCCAAGCAGGGAACCGCTCATAATATACCGATAGCTCCCTTCATCTACAAGAAATTTCATGGCAGTGACTATCTCCGGGCATTTCTGGACCTCATCAAAGAAGATCAGGGTCTTGCCTCTTATAAGAGGCTGGTCCGTAAAAGCACTCAAGCGCAGCAACAGATCATCGCCGCTGACTGCATTCTTGAAAATGCTGACAGCTTCGGGCATATTCACGAAATTAATTTCGATAAAACTCTTAAAATTAGAATGGCCAAATCTTCGGATGGAATACGTCTTACCCACCTGACGGGCATCATCAACCAGAAGGGCCTTATCCGTATGCCTGTAATAATGCTCTATATAAGAATCGATTTTGCGCTTAATCATATACTGTCCGTTTTTACAAGGCAAATATAAGTTATTTTGTCCGCTTTTCCAAGATTCGTGTAATTTGCTTGTACCAGTCCCTTTTCGTAGACACTAGAAATAATTTTTAAAGATTTAAATTTTTAAAAGTAGACATATATGTTATTTTTAGCTTCTTTTATTTTACAAAAGTAGACATTTCAGATTAAAAAGTCTCTTTTTCTTTGTTAAAAGTGGACATGTACCAGTTCCTTTTCGTGGATGCTCATATCGTCTTAACGAAAAAGGCACCGATTTTGTTGACCGATGCTATAAAACATCAATATCCTTGCTGAATAGGAAGAAAAAGACCGCATTTGAATGACATTAATATCCTTTCCCATCTACAACACCGCAGCACTTTTCCTTATGTTTTCCAAACGTTTGAGGAAGGATTTATCATAACAGGCCTTCTGCTTGTCATAATCCACCTGCAAGCCAATCCAGGTGTCAGCATCAATTCCGAGCGCAGCCCCCAGAAGGAGGGCATATTCAATAGTCACAGAGCGTTTGGCGTTAAGCATTTCATTGAGAACAGACATAGAAATACCCATATCAGCGAGTCTTTTCTACGTCATTCCACGACTTTCTATTTCATCCTTAATCATTTCACCCGGATGCATCAGGTTCGATGACTCCAGGTTGTTTGCTATCATTCTTGGATCAACACCTTTCAGCGTAATCATACTTCTATGATTTGTTTTACCTGTTCCACAACCATGCCAGGAAGTCTTTACGGCCAACTCCCATTGTTCTGAGGTTTGACTTGACAATAAATTCAGGAACAGGATCAATATGGGTTTGCAAGATAACAGGACGGAGACATCCTTTTTTTATCCATTTTTCATGACCGTCACCACGCTTCTGTTTGCTTTTTGACCAACCTTCGTAAGCAAGATAGTTCCGGAATGTGGAAAGGGGAATATTGCTTAACTTGTACGAATTTATTAGCAGTAAGCTTCAACCTCAATACTTGTCTTCACGAAATGGGACTTTTCCATAACGGAATCCATCAAATGATCTTTTTCAAGTAGTTCTTTGAAATCTGGTTCTGACCACTTACTTTGATCTGCGGTCCAACCATGCTTTTTAAGGTCTTCATCAAGGGTTTTATTGCTGGTCTGTGTATTCAGCCAGTCTTGGAGGATCCAGTCAAAATCTTTCTTGGCTCCCTCTTCCGTTATGTCATAGCCAGACAGGTCAAGAGATGGACAGTAAACTACCCATGACTTTCCATCTTTGAAAATGAACACTGAAACTTTGATGCTCACCTTGCCTTGATCTATTTTGATGTAATTTCTCATTCCTGGGCAAATATAAGCAACTTTATCTTACTTTCCAAATCTTTCACAGTAAAATTAAGTCGTTATATTCGAATGATTTCCTCTATAACACAATGACCAAAATGGTCACCATACAGACAGACTTCGATGGCGAATAGACCTTCTTGTAATCCGACAACCATTTATAATCAACACCGTTATCCGTGCAGTACTTCCGCAGGCTCCTGCCGTTGCGGTTCTGGTTGAAACCCTGCATCACGCTTTCAAAATATTCTTTTGTCTCCATATTTGATAATGTTTGAAATACAGAGGCAAAGATACTCTGAAATTCTTTATGATTGACCTACAATCCAAGTGGTGGTTTACGATAAAGTCAAAGAAATGATCCATGTATATTCCCTGTTAGATTCTGTTAGTACCCAATTCCTATACGTATATTTCTT
>DHOX01000046.1:0-1368 GCA_002409785.1 Prevotella sp. UBA5379
AAATAGATATTCACCGAATACTTCGGCTTGGCTTCTTCGTTATGGTTCAAATAGTAATCAAAGAACGGAAACTCGATATTCTTCATGAAATAAGCAGAAGTAGAATCACCAAACCACACCTGTCCCAGATTCTGGTAAGAAGCATTATTCCAGCCTCCATGATACCAGGGGCCGAAAGTCAGATAGAGCGGAGTCTTCGGAGACTGTTTCTTAATTGCTTTATACAGGTTCCATGCTCCATAGCAATCCTCTGCATCAAAGAGACCGCCAACTACCAGCACGGCCGGTTTGACAGCCTTGCAATATTGAAGAGGTGTCCGTCTGACCCAGAAGGTGTCCCGGTCAGGGTGATCCATAACAGTATTCCAGAATCTGACACTATCCCCGAAAGTCCTGGTGAAATTGCGTATCGGCCCCATCTTCAGATAATCCGTATAAATATCATTGGGGAATTTGACCCCTCCAGATAGGTGTGCAAGACCATTAGGATGATGAGGAACATCAAAAGAAGCATCAAAGCGGTAAGTATCCACCAGGCAGAAAACACCGTTATGATGCTCGTCATCTCCTATAAACCAGTCGGACACCGGTGCCTGTGGAGAGATCGCCTTGATGGCCGGGTGGCCGGACAAACCAGCCATCAACGCATAGAATCCAGGATAAGAGGTGCCCATAACTCCTTCCTGGCCATTATTATGGGTGTGCCTTAAAAGCCAGTCAGTCGTATCATATACATCTGAAGCCTCATCAAAGACCTTTCCCTTTTTCTTAGGGATAAAAGGGCGGATATTCTCATATATCCCCTCACTTCTATAGGTTCCACGAACATCCTGATAGACAATAATATAATGATGAAGGGCAAAGAACTTCATTGAATTCCAGAGTGACGAACTGAACCGGCCCGGACCGTAAGGCTGGCAGGAATAAGGTGTCCTGCAAAAGATGATCGGATGCTTTACCGTATGATCCTTCGGCTCATAGACTACTGTATATAGTCTTGTTCCGTCCCTCATGGGGATCATCACTTCCTGCTTGGCGTAATTTTCCATTACCCATCCCTGACTGACATTCTCTGCATGACTTGATATGCAGAACAGCAACAGGAAAAGAAAGATACCGAGAAAATGCTTCATATTCTTTAAGGATTAAATCTGTTTCTATTAAACATCATCTATAACGGATCGTCCGATCTCTTTATAATTTAAATGCCATTTGCGGATGACAATAACCAAAGAAGAGGACTCCGAACAAGTTGGCATTCCATCCTTGTATGGGATAGCCGCAGTTATTACCATTTTTGCTGTTGATATATTCGTTAGGTACATAATCACCAGACTTTACCAGATCATACCCGGCAACCGTCTTGAT
>DHOX01000046.1:1631-12520 GCA_002409785.1 Prevotella sp. UBA5379
ATACGGTGATGAATTCTGTAAATTCAATTCTTCTATGATCTTCATGGCTTTCTCATGGGGAATAACATCATATAAGATGCCTATGGTCTGGTCTTGTATCAGCAGATCCCAGGGTTTCCCTGACTTGGAGATCTGTGCATAATACTTCCCGTTCCATAATCCCCCATCTTCCACATTCCGGTTTATCTTTTCAAAACCTTTCTGATAAACATTCTGATAAACATCAATTCCATCCTGATCATCAACTACCTTTGCCATTTTGCTCATTTGGTCAGCTGCTGCCAGAAACATCAGGCAGGCATAAGCCGAATACTTACGATCCTGCATGAATGACGTATCTTTCCAATCAGCCCAAAATGAAACTTGCTGAGGTAATCCTGTATGGTCAAAGTCACGAGAAATCACCCAGTCCATGACACGGCGCATCTTCGGCCAGATTTGCTGCAATTGCCTGCGGTTATGATATAAGGCATAATATCTGGCCGTTCTCAAGATCAAATACAGATTGATATCCAGATCATCATGGCGATCAATTTCCGGAAGGATACAAGTAGGTACTTTTCCGGAAGGATGAATATGATCATAACTCTCCTCGATCATCTTCCATTCCATGTTTTTGAAAAACACAGCATGGATCCATGTCGTCCAGAAAGAGTCCCGCTGGTTCAATTCCCGATACCCAAGCGTCAACACTTTATTATCCTTCGTACATCTGGTAAGAGAAATTCCTGCTGTCATATACCAACGCAGATATTCATCAAGTTGGTGATCGCCAGTTCGAGGCAACAGATCGGAAAATGCTGATGTATATTCCTTGAGCAGTGGCCAGGATGCCAACGTATAATCGCATAATCCTCTAATGTCAACAAATTGACTGGCTGTAATCCAATCCTTATCGTAAGAAGCGAATAAGACCTTCACTTTCATGGATTTGTTTTTCACAATGGTCAGAGGAATAATCAATTTCCCATTCTCCCATTTTCCTCCCTGATTACTGATAAGTGCCATTGTCTGGTTGCGGACGGCATCACTTATCAGTTTCGAAGGAGTGATCTGCAGTTCTAAAGATTCAGTCTTTTTCTTCTCCCCTGTAAAAGAAAACCCAAACATAAGGACAGGCAGTGCAGACAAGTGCTCATCATTAAAAGCCAAAGGAGAAAACACTTCAGCATGTAACTTCGAAGTCATGATAGAGCCATCGGCATAATCATTTTCCACGAACGGGAAATATCTTTCTATCTTTTTATGTCTGAATGAAGAAAGGTCAACTGCCCTTCCATTCTTGACTATTTGAAACTGCAATGACCCTTTATCTTGTAACCATTCACCTAATTTCCCGGGATTTTGCCAGATGTGACCGACCAGACTACCATCATTTAATATTTGGGTAGTAAGGGCAAAGTTTGCTACGGGACAACCTCCATACAGCTCGCGAGGGACCGAAGTGATCAGTCCCCCATTTCCGCCATTAAAGTCATTTCCATAACAAGAAAACGTAAAAGCCCAAAACAGTAAAAGTATACTAATACCTTTTTTCCTATACTTGCCCAGCACAGGCAACAGCAATAATCTGTTCTTCATTCTATTTATTTTTACATTCATAATCATTTTATCCCGGAAATACAGGAATCATCCGTATCTCATGGAGAGCACCACTTCCTGACTGGTATAATTCCCCACTATCCATTCCTGACTGTCATCCTCTGCATGACTTGACATGCAGCAGAACAGCAGCAGGAAAACTGGAAAATGCTTTATATTCTTAATGGGTGAAGCCTATTTTCTTTCATTCATCACTTTAAACTGATACTTTCCGGAGCCCAGTTCAAACTGAAATCCGTGCCCGTTCTTCTGACGACCGAGAATGCCCTTCCTGCCCCTGATGATCTTCAGCTTCGCATGGTCCGGCATCTCCAGCAGGAGGGTCGCCGTGGTATTGGCCGGAACTTCGGCCGTATAGGTATAGCCGTACTTCGAGGCATCGTCAATATCCGGATTATGATTATTACTGTCCCATGCGCTGCTGATGCGGCCGTACATACTGTTATAGGAAGCATGGATGTAATTGAACCGTCCTCCTACTCTTGGCTGGAGATAAAAATGCTTGTAAGCAGGATGATCATCATCACGCTGAATGCCAGCACTATACTCCATCATCCATTCCTGTACGGCACCATAAGAGTAATGGTTGAAGGAATTCATGCCGACTGGTCCGAAACCGTTCTTGATCGTATAGGAATTCCAGCGCTCCCAGATCGTCGTAGCACCCTGCAACACAGGATAAAGCCACGAAGGATAGGCCGTCTGCTGGAACAGTTTATAGGCTATACTGTCACATCCATTCTGAGAGAGGACCAGATTGAGATAAGGCGTTCCGATGAATCCCGTATTCAGGCAATAATGATTGCCTGCAATGACATTCGACAGATGAATCAATGCCTTCTGCTTGACTTCACCCTCGAGCAAATTCATTTCCAGGGGCATGATATAGGCTGTCTCCGTAAAAAGGCGCCGCTGTATCTTCGTCCGGGGGCCTGTACCGAATGCCGTCGAATAGGAATCCGTAAAGAGAGGACTCCCCACCGGGGAGAGCATATATCCTTCGTTATCTACAAAACGTTTATTGAAAGCCTCTTTAATCTGTCCGAATAACTGTTGGTAACGCAAACTGTCAGCCGTCTTTCCTAAGATTCCTGCCATCTTGGACATCAACTGGGCATCATACGCAAAATAACAGGTATTCGTCAAATCAGACTGGGTACCCAGAGGAGCTACCCAGTCACCATAACCTCCTATCGGTTCGATATAATCCTTTGCATGCTTTTCTGCATATTGCATATATTTCTGCATGGAATCATACTGGTCTTCAAGGAAGCGGGTATCATCGTACTGCTGGTAAACCTGCCAGGGAATAATGATTCCGGCATCCGCCCAACCGAAGCAGCTTCCCCCCTTATCACCTCCCTGCGGAGATGTTCCTACAACAGGAGCGAAATCACTGAAGTTCCCGTCATCTCCCTGATTATCCCTGACCGTATAAAACCACCGTGTAAAAAACGGATTTACATTGCGGTTATAAGAAGCTGTACGGGAAAAGATCTGGGCATCACCCATCCATCCCAGACGTTCGTCACGTTGCGGGCAATCCGTAGGAACAGAAAGGAAGTTTCCACGCTCTCCCCACTGGATATTACTATACAGTTTATTGATCAGACGGTCTGAGGTATGATAAGAACTCTCCTGCCTGCCCGGAAGAGAATTGAGGACCAGGACCTTTACATCCTCTTTGTCCAGAGGTTCTGACAGTCCGGTGATCTGGATATAGCGGAACCCATGCGTCGTAAAATGAGGTTCAAAGACCTCACCATCAGGACTGCCCTTACAGATATAATGGTCTGTTGAAAGAGCACTCCTATAATTATCCGTATATAATTGTCCTTTGAGTTTTTTATAATCTTCTATAGTATAAGGAGGTACCGGATCGACAGGAATCACTTCAGGATAAGTCATCTCACCATATTTTACAGTGATTCTGTCTCCAGCCTTTCCTTTAAGCAGGATCCGGGGGATCCCCACCATGTTTTGTCCCATATCATAGATGTACGTATGGGGAAGAGGTTCCGTCATAGAATGTGCCGCACATACAGTATCCACCCGTACAGGCTGTCCGGTATAAGGCTGCATCCGCACCTTTTGTGAAGGGGCTTCAAAAACGGTTGCAGGCTCCCATCCCAGGGAAGAGAATCCGGCCGTAGACCAGCCCGGCATCTCCTTTCGGGCATCAATATCCTCACCGTTGTACAGACTATTTGCTGTAATCGGACCCTTGGACGTACTCTGCCAACTCCCGTCAGAAACGATTGTCTGAGTTTTCCCGTCTTCATAAGTAATCACGAGTTTGGCCAGCAGGGACTGCTCTACCCCATACTGGTCCATCCACTCCGGGTTATAGCCACAATAGTCACTCCACCACCCGTTTCCTAAGATTGCACCGAGGGCATTCTCCCCATTCTGAAGCAGAGAAGTCACATCATACGTATTATACATGATCCTGAAACGATAATCCGTCCATCCAGGATTCAAGAAGTCCTCTGCCACCGGTCTGCCGTTGAGATACATTTCATAGATTCCACGGGCCGTGGCATAAAGCCGGGCACTTTTCACACGACCAGAGAGAGAGAATGTCTTACGGAGCATCGGAGCAGAGATCTCCGCTCCCGGATACCAGGTATTCAACTTTCCATCTCCAGTCAAGGTATATACCTTCGGGTCATCGTATAACACCGTTCCACGGGCTTTCTCACGAATCTGCAAATGAGAAAATACCGCATCCTCACCCTCCGGCTGCCGGAAGCCGATGGCAAACAACCGGCACAGTTGCCCCCAGTTCTTGAAGTACAACCGGAAAGCCTCTTCTTTTTCCGATGCCCGGACCTTCTTTCCATCTATCTCAACCCAGATACGGTAATAGTAACATCCGTCCGAATCCAATATCAGGCGCACATGATGAGATCCATAAAAAGAAGAGGAAGGGAGCAGGGACGACAGGTCAGTCTGCCCCGTTTCCTTTTCCACTCCATTCTCAGTCTGCAGAAAGGCGAAGAAGGGGATTCCATTCTTCCCCAATGCCAGTTGTGCCCCTACATAATTCAAACTGTCCCGGCAGCCGAACACGAATACTGAGGAATGGCTGTGACGGGCAATCTGCACCTCATAATCGAGAATACAGTTTGAGAGATATTTTGAAAGCAGAGGGCGTCCTGAGCCGATCCACTGCGCCCCGTCCCATCCACTGTTCATTAAAGAAGTCTCAAACCATACAGGCCTGGAGTCACAGGGATGCCCTTTCTGATCCCATACAATAACTTTCCAGAAATACCGTGTACAAGGCTGCAAGGCCCGGCCATTGTACGGGATGCTCACTGACAGGCCGGAAGTGATCTTTCCACTGTCATAGACATAAATCCCGTTCTGAAGGTCCTCCGGAGATTCCCCTACCAGAACGCGATAAGCCTTCTGCAGGGATTTATAACCTCTCCCCACATCCATCTTCCAACTGAACACCGGTTTGCCTTCCACACCGTATGGAGTGGTTTCATAATTTGTGAGAAGATCCGTAATCTCCATCCTGCTCTTAGCCTTCAGGGAAGTACAGAAAGTACTCCCTATCATGGTCAGTAATAAAATTAAAAAATATTTATGTCTCATGTCTTTAGTCTATTCTTATAAATCATCTTCTTGCACCCCCACGGAAGAAGTAAAGCCGTGCAAATAGGATCACATGGGTAAGGGGCATACATCGATTCATCTCCGCACGCCCCCCGGCAGATCATTAAACGGTTATGCCCTGCGGAATCCGTATGCAAATCTCGTGAAATTATTTGAGATATGCAAAGATTTCGACACCTTCAGGGAATATTCTCCCCTTGAGGATTATGCTGACAGGTCATCAGGGAGCTACGGGAAAGGCAGCCGGACATTTACTGAAGATCGCCCTGATGCGTTTCATATCAAACTTAGGTGTCCGGTCATAATAGTAAATCCCGTTCTTTTCCTGCTCTACATCCGTCAGCTGCGTATAGCAGAATCCACATACGTTCTTGCAAGATCTGATCGCGTCCATCTCCTTCTGCAGACAGTCATAGAAATCATCCTTACTCTTGAACTCCTCTCCGTATCCCCATGATGTCTGACGGTCCTGAGCTTTGATCCAGGGCAGGCCGCCACACTCATCTATGATATAAGGCTGGCCGTCATACGATGCCAGGAAATCCTTCCCCTGCAGATTACTGTAAGGTTCCTGCCCTTTGGTAAAGGTCAGCACCTTGGCCAACTTATCCGGATTACGCTCATAGTCATGAACACTCCAGAGGTCCGTGGCCACATGACTGCCACCACTCGCATCATTGATGGGACGAGTAGGATCCATGGCTTTCGTGATGTGATAGACATCCCTGACCAAACGCGGATAAGTCCCCGGCTGACAGTTCCACGTCTCATTGAAGGGGGTCCAGACAGCTATCGACGGATGATTACGTCTGTTTTCTACGATCTCGCTCCATTCTCCGATAAAATTGCGTGCAGCCATTTCATCATTGATATTCAAGACCCAGCTCGGAGCTTCCGCATAAGTGAAATATCCCAATTTGTCAGCCCAATAGAAATACCGGTCTTCAAAGGCTTTCTGATGGGTACGGGCCCCGTTAAAGCCAGCCGCCTTGCCCAATTCTATATCTTTCTTCAAGTCCTCATCCGTAGGTGCAGTCCATTCTCCGTCAGGATAATAGCCCTGATCCAGCACCAGGCGCTGATAATAGGGTTTATTGTTCAAACAGATATATCCGTTCTCCGTTGACACCTTACGCATGCCCGCATACGAATTCACCTCATCAATGATCTTTCCTTTTCTGTCTGTCACCTTATAAATGACTGTATACAGGAACGGAGACTCGGGACTCCATAATTTCATCTTCTTGATCGGCAACACCAGAATGTCGCTGTTCGCGCATCTCACCGATCTTACTACTACCACCTTTCTTCCATCCAGCACCGTTGCCGTCAGTCTGTCATCAGACTCATGGTAGAACCTGGGATAGACTACCAGTTGTTTCTGGTCAATGTCAGGACAGGCATACACAGATTCCAGCCCCTCAGGAGAGACTGCTTCCATCCACACGGTTTGCCACAACCCCGTCACACGGGTGTAAGAACATCCCTGAGAGAAAAAGTTGGTACACTGCTTGCCCCCCGGCTGCATCCCAGACCGCAGGTCATCCTTCACATAAACCACCAGACTATGGGTCGTACCAGGGGCAGCATAACGGGTGATGTTGACGGAAAAAGAAGTACTGCCACCCATGTGGCCCTTCACGAACTTGCCGTCAATATAGATCTCTGCCTGATAATAGACGGCACCAAAGTTCAGCATAACCTCCTTGCCCTTCCAGTCTGAAGGGATCGAAATATCCCGCTGGTACCACATAGCATTGATAAAATCCTTATAGCCGACTCCGGATAACGGACTCTCGGGGCAGAACGGGACGATGATCGTATGATCAAAATGACTAGAAGACTGTAAGTTACGGTCTTTCCCCGAATTGCCGAAATCAAAAGTATAAGTCCACGCTCCGTTCAGATTTCTCCAGTCAGAACGCTCAAACTGTGGGCGGGGGTATTCGGGACGGGGTATTGTCTCCCCTGCCCTTATACCTGTTAATGCCAAAAACAAACAGAATACAAAAACACATGTCTTTTTCATTACCTATTAAATTAAGATGAGTTTAACTACCAAATTAAAGATGATTAAAATTATTCTGGAACACACTGATATCCAAACCTGCATAACATCTACTCACTGTATATTACCGCCCGCTTACCTGATGCCATATCCCTATCAGTACCACTGCTGCTCCATACGCTGCCTCTGAAAGGCTTGCGTTATCGACCATTTTAGTGTACCAAAATGGTGGATAACATCCCACCCCAATGCACCATAGAGAAGAGCTGGATGCACCATAGAGATGGGTTCTATGGTGCATAGAGACGAGAATTGACTGTAAACAAGACTTTAACTGAACCCGATAGTAAAGAAGAGTTACCTTAGCGGAGCATCTGGTACGGATAGGACCAGATCTCCACAGGTCCCAGCAGTCCTGATGACTGCAGCGGCGTATCCGCCTTCAGATAACTGAATGTCTGCCAGGTAATACGATCCCCCTCCGGCAGGCTCTTGTCATGAATGAGCCGATTCATCCAGTCATTGACTACCGTCACTTCCAACCGGTTCTCACCTTTTCTCAGGTACTTAGTGATATTCAGGCGATAAGGCCTGGTCCATACGCCACCGACCTCATGACCGTTCAACATCACCTTCGCCATAACCATCACCCTGCCCAGGTTCAGGTAAGTCTGCCCTGCCGGCAATGCCTTCATCCTAAACGATGTCATATAGGTAGCCTCACCGGAAAAATATCTGATCCGCTCATCAGCACTCTTCGTCCAGTCTGACAGGGAATCGAAGACTACCGGTCCGTCAGGGCCGCCTCTCCCGTCCTGAAAGGTCACCTTCCACGGCCCGGAAACCGCCAGCCTCAACTGGCCGGCAGGGTAATTCTCTCCTTCCATCTTACGCTTTGCGGAAGGCCGGCGGAACACCACAAAAGCACTTTCATAAGGTTGGAGCTCCATAGGTATCTCCGTCATCTCAGGGTGCTCCTGATACTGGGGCAACAGGCGGATCTCCGCCGTCTGTGGGTTCCATAACTCCGGCCGGAGGCCACTGACCCTGAAGGAAGCATTGAAATCCTGCGTCCTGCCACTCTGATTAGAGATAAAATAGCACTCCCCGGAAGCCAGTTTTCTATGAATAAACAGCAGCGAATCAACATTGCTCTGAAAGTCAGGAATGACCTTCAGATCATCAAGGACCTTCTTCAATGAAGTATTCCCGGGGTAAACCCGTCCCCTGCCATAACGGGAATAGTTTCCACCCGGGTTCGTGTCCGGGTTCCACAGTTCCCCGGCCATCGCCTGAACCTCCCTGTCTGCCTCCGGATAGCCCTGCAGGCTCGGAGACTGTACAGGAGCCGGGCCGAGGATGGTCAGTCCTTCCTTTACGAGTTTCCGGATCTGGCGCAGCATCTCCGGACGCATTGTAGTGATCCGAGGGAGCACCAGCACACGGTACTGCATGCCGCTCTTCAGCGTGAGCAGGCCATCCTGCACCGTAGCATCCTTCATGAGCACCTCGCCATTGATATAGTCAAAGGAATACCCCTTCGGCAGCGAGGGCTCACAGATCCCCGTCATCTTCGGGGCATCCTCGCCGATAAAATAGGCCACGTCGGCAATATACCTGCCCTGCTGGAGCATATAATTACAGCGTTTCAGATATTTAGCGAAGACATCCAACTGGGAGAACCAGGTGTTATGACGGTTGAACTCATTGCCGAAAGGAGCATTGATGCCCGGGACACGCTCATCCGGCTGCTCGATATAAAGATGAAGCAGGGTAGAATTGATCCCCTCCGTGAAAAAGCGGTCCCCTCGGGGTTTCATGATCCCAGGGTAGCGGGTGAAATCAGGACCGCCACACGTGAACGACTCCGCCCACACTTTCTTCTTCCCGTAGATATGACCGCATGAGGAAGCAGCACGGTTCTCTATGTTCCCCAGGTCTCCCTCGCTCCAGAATTCTCCGGACACCTCATCCGACTGGCCCCCATACTGCAGGAACTCTCCCGGAAATCCCCAGTGGCCGTAATTCTCCAGCCACGTCGTCAGTCCGTGTTCATGGCTCACTTTCCGCAGTCCGCCAACATAGTCATAGGCCACCTCATCGGCCACCAGGCGACGCACATCCCACAGGAAACGGTCCGACTGGTCCTCCGAGCCGACGACGACACCACGGAAGACCGGCAGATAAGGCACCGGATCATAGCCATAGCGCTTTCTGAAGTCAGGGATCATGGAATCGGTCCAGTTCTGGCCGCCGCTCTCATAGCTGTCTTCGACCACGATCCTGAACGTCTTCCGGTCTGCCGCCGGTATACGCCTGAGGATCTCCCCCAGATAAGCATTGAAGTGAGTACGGATATGAGCCTTGCTCATCTTGTCCACCTCAAGGCCCGTAGCCTCCGGGCTCGCCGGGGAATTGGTCTGGCCGGTGGTCAGCATCGCCGTACGGAGGATCGTCCAGCGGCCTGCCGGAACTTTCCAGGACAGCACGCCCTGTGAATCCATATATTTCGTGATGTCCAGCACCCTGTTTACCGGGACGATCTCACTCTTGTCCGTACATACCGGCTGTTTCTTCCAGAGATAGTCATAGAACATCGGATGCGGAGTCTGCCACATCTTCGCCAGCGTCTTTTCCGGATAGCGCTCCACACGGGGGACATCCGAAAGGTCTATGCTCTCGATCATTCCCGCACTCTGCCGGTCAATGACCAGCCTGAACTCACTACCCTTTATCCCAGGCAGAGAGATGACCACGGGGGCATAAGGATCAAATCCCACGTTGATGGAAGCATTGCTCCGGTCAATGACAAATTTTGCCACGGAGCGGTAACGGCCGTTCTCCTTTACGAACAGTTCAGCATCCGTCCGGTGAGGAGCGTGGACCGTCTGGATAGTCACGCTCCGGACGATCGCCGGCGACGGGCTCACCAGATCAATGACAGAAGCACTGTCGAGTTTCTGGAGAGGTACGAAAGTACAGCCCTGCCGAATATCCGGATAGGCCAGCACCTTCACGTCCTGGGCGTCCCTGCCCACCTCCGGAAGAGCCGCATGGTAGTACGAAGGGCCCTGGACTTCCGTCCTGCTGGATGCCAGATAGCGCATGGACTCCGAAGGCTTGATCCACGGGCCACCCGACTGGCTCCATCCCGGACAATTGAAGATACCGATCTCTATTCCCAGTTTTGTGGCCGTCTTCAGGGCCGTATGCAGGATCCGCCACCATTCCGGTGACATGAACTTGACTTTACCATAAGGGACATCCTGAATGCCGATATTCCCGATGTAAGCTCTGGTAATGCCCGCCCGCTTCATCGCATACAGGTCCTTGACTACACCCTCTTCAGAGATGTTGTCCGACATCCAGTACCAGTAGACCGCCAGAGGCTGCGTGGCCGGTATATTCAGGAAGTGCTGTTCCTGCACCTCCATCGGTTTCACCTTAGTTCTCCCCGTACCTGCTGACACCATACCACAGATGAGCAGCAGGAGAACCACCAACTTATACTTCATTCTTCCATTCATATCCCAAACGTCATTTCTTTTCTTCAGCAACATTTTTATTTCCTCACATTAAAGCAGCAGGGCCTTCTCCATCAACGCCGGCCTGCAGCAGCATTCTTCATTTTCATATAATAATCATGTATCAC
>DHOX01000070.1:0-30072 GCA_002409785.1 Prevotella sp. UBA5379
CCGGGCCCCTTTTCATGTCAGGGCTTCAGGGAGAACGTGGGAAACCATTGTGCTTTATTCCTCTTCTTGAGGAAGAGGAGAATCCAAACCATTATCCAGGAGTCTGAAAACATTGATTTTTAACTATAAAATTATATTATATCAGAAATAATTCGTACCTTTGCAGATCGTAAATTGTACGTTATGTATAGTTTGGCGCCATTTCATATTGACTTGAAGGCTTTAGGTGAGGGGGCGAATCCCTTTACATTTCAGCTGGGTGGCGAGTACTTTGAAGCTATTCATGCTTCTGAGGTGCATCGCGGGGAGTTAGGAGTCAATCTAACCATTTACCGGGTAGATGATGTCTTCGAACTCCATTTCCATATTCAGGGAAGCGTGTGTATACCTTGCGACATCTGTTTGGATGATATGGATCAGCCGATAGATGCGGCAAGTAAAATGGTGGCGAAATTCGGTGAGGGCGTCTCAGATGATGATGATCTCGTGATAGTAAGAGAGGAAGAAGGAATACTCGATATCTCGTGGTACATTTATGAGTTGATAGTTCTTAATATTCCCATCAGGCACGTGCATGCACCTGGAAAATGCAATCCTGCCATGATCGAAAAGCTCAATGAACTTTCTGCTACCCGAAGCAGCGATGGAAATACAGGGGAGGAAACCGATCCGCGTTGGGCTGCCCTCGATAAATTAAAGACAAAAAAATAAAACATTAAATTTTAAAGTATTATGGCACATCCTAAAAGAAGACAGTCTAAGAGTCGTACACTGAAGAGAAGAACTCACGATAAGGCAATAGCTCCTACACTGGCAGTATGTCCGAATTGCGGAGCTTATTATGAGTATCATAAAGTTTGCCCTTCTTGCGGTTATTACCGGGGCAAAGTTGCAATTGTAAAGGAAGCAGCTGAATAATGGGAAAGGTTCACGCAATAATCACAGGTGTTGGAGGTTATGTACCTGATTATATCCTCACCAATGAGGAGTTATCCCGCATGGTAGATACCAACGATGAATGGATTACGACTCGCGTGGGAATCAAAGAGCGTCGAATTCTGACGGAGGAAGGTTTAGGCACGAGTTATATGGCCCGTAAAGCTGCCAAGCAATTACTCCAGAAGACCGGCGTGGATCCAGATACGATTGACGCCCTCATCGTTACGACGACGACACCTGATTATCCGTTCCCTTCTACAGCTTCTATCGTACTGGGCAAGTTAGGCTTGAAGAATGCCTTTGCCTTTGATCTCTCTGCAGCTTGTTGTGGCTTCTTGTATACGCTGAATATAGCTGCAAGCATGATTGAAAGCGGGCGTTGCAAGAAAGTTATTGTCATTGGAGCGGACAAGATGTCTTCGGTAGTTGATTATACCGACCGTTCTACCTGTACGCTCTTTGGAGACGGTGCAGGAGCGGTTCTGGTGGAAGGAACGGAAGAAGAGGGGATCGGATTGCAGAATTCTTTCCTTCGTACGGATGGGAAGGGGCTTCCCTTCCTGCACATGAAGGCAGGTGGTTCTGTCTGTCCGGCTTCACGCTTTACCGTTGATCATCGTTTGCATTATATCTATCAGGAAGGTCGTACCGTATTTCGTTATGCTGTAACGGATATGAGTGATGATGTGATGAAAATACTGAAAGACAATCATCTCACGGCTGATGATATTCAATGGGTGATTCCCCATGAGGCTAATTTCCGTATTATTGAGGCAGTATGCCGGCGTGCCGGCGTGCCTCTGGAAAAGACGGTAGTGAATATTGATCATTATGGCAATACCAGTTCTGCTACCATTCCGTTGGCTCTTTGGGATGCGGAAGGTAAGTTGAAAAAGGGTGATAATATCATTTTTACAGCTTTTGGTGCTGGATTTGTTCATGGAGCCTCGTATTATAAATGGGCTTATGATGGAGCCGAAGTAGCAGCTCCTACCAAGAAATGAGTATCACTAACAATAAGGAAAAGCGCATCTTTCGTCATTCTTTTGGAAGATGCGCTTTTTTGTCAGAGAATGAATAAGAGCAACAGCATATCAGAAAGCTTATGTTTAAAGCGGGTTTTGTAAATATCGTCGGTAATCCCAATGTAGGAAAAAGTTCGTTAATGAACCGGCTGGTGGGTGAACGTATCTCGATAGCTACGTTTAAGGCCCAGACGACGCGTCATCGTATCATGGGAATTGTGAATGATCAGGATTGTCAGATCGTTTTCTCTGATACCCCGGGAGTGTTAAAGCCAAATTATAAGATGCAGGAGTACATGCTTGCCTTCTCAGAGTCAGCACTGTCGGATGCAGATATTTTATTGTATGTAACGGATGTTGTAGAGGATCCTGAGAAGAACATGGACTTTCTGGAGAAGGTGAGGGAGATGACCATTCCAGTGTTGCTTTTGATCAATAAGATAGATCTTGTGGACCAGAAGGTCCTGGGTGATCTTGTTGACCAGTGGCATGGCCTGCTGCCTGATGCAGAGATCCTTCCGATCTCAGCTCAGAATAAGTTTGGCATTGATGTTCTTCTCAAGCGCATTAAGGAGCTGTTACCGGAGAACCCCGCCTATTTCGATAAAGACCAGTTGACGGATAAACCCGCCCGCTTTTTTGTCAGTGAGATCATCCGGGAAAAGATCCTGCTCTATTATGATAAGGAGATCCCTTACTCTGTGGAAGTTCATGTGGATGAGTTTAAGGAAGCTGAAAAGATCATTCATATTCATGCCATAATCTATGTGGAGCGTGATTCGCAGAAGGGCATTATCATTGGACATAAAGGCATAGCCTTGAAAAAAGTAGGAACAGAATCAAGAAAAGCTCTAGAAAAGTTTTTCGGGAAGAAGGTATATCTAGAACTTCTGGTAAAAGTCGATGAAGACTGGAGGAGTTCAGCGCATGAGCTGGACCTGTTTGGGTATAATCCCAAATAGAACAGAGGTTTCAATGATGATAACTTTTGTTTCTTGAGATTTTAGTATTTAGGATGGCCCTGAATGGATGAGGGTCTAACTCTCCGGATCAGATGCGATTTATGAGCGCATGGAAAAAGATTCAGAGGGCCGAAGAATGTATAACTTCAGTAATTAAACAGAAAATGGCAAATTTAGTTGCAATTGTAGGCCGTCCAAACGTCGGCAAGTCAACTCTTTTTAATCGTTTAACCCAGTCACGTCGTGCTATTGTGAGTGACACGGCCGGGACTACCCGTGACTGTCAATATGGCAAGTGTACCTGGAATGGTATGGAATTCTCGGTCGTAGATACAGGAGGATGGGTGGTCAATTCAGAGGATGTGTTTGCGGATGCAATCCGTAAACAGGTAGTTGTTGCCAGTCAGAGATCAGATCTTATCTTGTTTCTTGTAGATATAGAAACAGGCGTTACGGACTGGGATGAAGATGTGGCCAGGATCTTGCGGCGGAGCCATATTCCGGTTATTCTGGTGGCTAATAAGGTGGATAACAGTTCAGATTATTATGAGGCTGCTGATTTTTACCAACTCGGTCTGGGGGAGCCCCAGTGCATCAGTGCTGCTACGGGTGGCGGCACAGGCGATCTGCTGGATCTGATCCTGCAGAAGTTGAAAAATGCACCAGAAGAAAAGATAGACGAGGATATTCCCCGTTTTGCTGTGGTCGGTCGTCCGAATGCAGGAAAGAGCAGTCTGATCAATGCCATGATAGGCGAGAACAGGAGTATTGTGACAGATATTGCCGGTACGACACGGGACAGCATCTATACACGTTATACCCAGTTCGGATTTGATTTCTATCTTGTAGACACGGCGGGTATCCGCAAGAAAAACAAGGTCACCGAAGATCTGGAGTTCTATTCAGTCATGCGTTCAATCCGCTCGATAGAAAATAGTGACGTATGTATACTGATGCTGGATGCTACTAAAGGTATCGAGTCACAGGATATGAATATCTTCCAGTTGATCCAGAAGAATAACAAGTCATTGGTTGTGGTAGTGAATAAATGGGATCTCGTTGAGGATAAGAGTCAGAAGGTGATTGATACTTTCAGGGATGCAATCTACAGACGTATGTCACCGTTTGTGGATTTTCCAGTCATTTTTGCGTCTGCTCTTACCAAGCAACGTATTTTCAAGGTTCTTGAAACGGCTAAACAGGTCTATCTGAACCGCAAGACACATGTGGGAACGGCGAAATTGAATGAAGTGATGCTTCCGATCATAGAAGCTAATCCTCCCCAGAGCATCAAGGGGAAATACATAAAGATCAAATATTGTACGCAGATTCCGGATACGCAGATCCCTTCATTCGTGTTTTATGCTAATCTTCCGCAGTATGTGAAGGAAAATTACCGCCGTTATCTCGAAAACCAGATCCGTGGGCACTGGTCAATGCATGGTTGTCCCATCAATGTCTTTGTCCGTCAGAAATAATGAAAAAACTTTTATTCCTTTTTGTCGGTTTCCTTCTGATGGCATTCTTAAACGGATGCCATCACCGGATTGACCCCTCTGATATGGCTGCTATTACAGCCAAGGGATATTATGACCAACTGCTGAAGGGGAAGGTCAATGATTTCGTTGAGGGTACCTATCATGCCTATCCTATCCCGAAAGTTCTTCATGAGCAGTTGATCGCCAATGCGAAAATGTTTGTCGGTACTCAGGATTCCCTTCATAAAGGGATTCAGAAAATAGATATTGTCGATTCTAAGATCGATACGGTCTCCCATACAGATAATGCTTTCTTGAAATTTTATTATGGAGATGGAACGGAGGAAAACATACTTGTTCCGATGGTCGAGCATAAAGGAAAATGGATGATGCGCTGATGACTTCAGTTTTTAACGCAATGATTTCTCTTCCTGATCCTCATTCGTTTCCGCTTCCTTTACCTTTTTGAACAAGTCTGAAGCAAAGATCAGGTCATTGAGATGCTTGTTGGTACTGTTCATCACCTCCTCCTTTGTACCTTGCCAGTCCTTATGTCCCTTGTAAATGAACAGGATATTTTCACCGATCCCCATTACAGAGTTCATGTCATGAGTATTGATGATCGTTGTCATATTATATTCTTTCGTGATCCCGGAAAGGAGTTTATCGATGACAATGGATGTTTTGGGATCCAATCCGGAGTTAGGCTCATCGCAAAACAGATATTTCGGGTTAAGGACAATGGCCCGTGCGATCGCCACACGCTTCTGCATACCCCCTGAAATTTCTGCCGGGTATTTGTGCTCAGCATCAAGAAGGTTTACGCGGGCTAGACATTCTTCCGCCCTTTTGATCCGTTCTTTCAAGTTTTTGTTAGAAAAGACATCCAACGGGAATCGCACGTTCTCCTGTACCGTCAGAGAGTCGAAGAGCGCCCCTCCTTGAAAGATCATGCCCATTTCACGCCGCATCATGGACATCTCCTTCTTGCTCATCTCCACAAAGTTCCGCCCGTCGTAAAGGATCTGTCCGGAGGTCGGTTTGAGCAGTCCGATAAGATTCTTCATAAGTACAGTCTTCCCTGATCCACTTTGTCCGATAACCAGATTCGTCTTACCCGTTTCGAATGTAGTATTGATATCGAACAGAACCGTCTTATCCTCAAAACTCTTTGTCAGATCTTTAACTTCTATCATATTTCAAGCCTTTAAAAAACACCCTTCAGGACTAAGAAAGCAACTGGGTCAGGAAAATATCAGAGAACAGGATGAGCACACTACTGTTGACGACCGCATTCGTGCTGGCTTTGCCAACTTCTACAGAACCACCCTCCACCGTGTAACCAAAATAGGAGGAAACACTAGCAATGATAAAGGCAAAGAACAAACTTTTGATCATGCTCATCCATATAAACCATTCATTGAATGAATGCTGGATTCCCAAAGTCAGGTCATCCGGTGAGATGATATGTCCGATATAAGCCGTACCGTAAGCTCCGAGAATTCCCATGGCCGATGAGAAAATGACCAGGAAAGGCATGATCGTCATCAGCCCCAGTATTTTAGGCATGATCAGATAATTAGCAGAATTGATCCCCATGATGTCAAGTGCATCTATCTGTTGGGTTACCCGCATTGTTCCCAGTTCTGAAGCAATGTTAGAACCCACTTTCCCCGCCAGGATCAAGCACATGATGGAGGAGGAAAATTCGAGCAGCATGATCTCTCTCGTGACATAACCAGACACCCAGCGAGGCATCCAGGGACTCTGGACGTTGACTTTGATCTGGATACAGATTACGGCACCGATAAAGAAAGAAATCAGGAGGACGATTCCGATGGAGTTCACACCGAGTTGCAGCATCTCCTTGACGTACCTCTTCAAAAACATTCGCATTCTGTCAGGCCTGGAGAACGATCGCCCCATGAGAGTCAGATACTTGCCGAATGTTGTAAGCCACTTGAATAATAGCATATATGTATCTCCAAACGTTTGTGTATGCAAAAGTAACCAAAATCTAATAAAAAACTGCAATATAATTGATAGTTTTTGGATTTGACAACGTTATTCTCTTCTTTTTTCGTATTTTTGCATCTAAATAAAGGGATTATGGATCATATAGATGTGGAACAGGTAAAAAAGTTACAGTCTGTTGCCGGAGGAGGGCAGAACGTACAGCCGCTGCAACGGTCTGTCCTGAGAACCGACGGACTTGTGAAGAGATATGGCAAGCGGACCGTGGCAAATAAGGTGACCATCAACGTGAAGCAAGGCGAAATCGTCGGTCTTCTCGGACCGAACGGAGCGGGGAAGACGACATCGTTCTACATGACCACAGGACTGATCCGGCCGAATGCCGGGCATGTTTATATTAATGACAAGGAGATAACAGACTATCCCGTATACAAACGTGCCCGTGCCGGTATTGGTTATCTTCCGCAGGAAGCGAGTGTCTTCCGGAAAATGAGCGTGGAAGATAATATTATGTCAGTTCTGGAGATGACGAAGCTTTCTCATAAGCAACAACTTGTAGAACTGGAGAGTTTGATCAAGGAATTCCGGCTTACCAAGGTGAGGCGGAATAAGGGTGACCGGCTTTCCGGTGGAGAACGGCGGCGTACAGAGATAGCCAGATGCCTGGCCATCCATCCGAAATTTATCATGCTTGATGAACCTTTTGCAGGCGTCGATCCGATTGCAGTGGAGGATATTCAGCACATTGTCTGGCGTTTGAAATATAGAAATATCGGTATCTTGATCACTGACCATAATGTGCAGGAAACACTGTCCATTACGGATCGTGCCTATCTCCTTTTTGAAGGCCGTATCCTCTTTCAGGGACTGCCCGAAGAACTTGCGGTCAACCCGATTGTACGTAAGAACTATTTGAGTGAGAATTTTGTCTATCGCCGCTTCAAACCGAATGTAGAGGATGAGGAAGCAGAGGAGGAATCGGAAGGGGAAATGGCGAAGTAGCCATGCAATGATTTAAAAAGCAGATTTTTCACCTTTTATTAGGAATATTCGCTAATAATGCGTAATTTTGCACTCCTATTGCTGCATAATTAATTAAATAACAAATACATCAGAGATGAAAATTTCATTTGAAAATCCCGACAAAGTCAATGGTTTGTTGACGATGACCGTTGAAGAGCCTGATTACAAAGCTGATGTCGAGAAGACACTGAAGGACTATCGTAAGCGTGCGAAAGAACCAGGATTCCGTCCGGGAATGGTCCCTATGGGACTGATCAAGCGCCAGTTCGGCGCTTCCGTAAAAGCAGATGCAATCAATAAATTTGTAGGGAACCAGATTTACAAGTATGTGAAGGATCAAAAAATTCAGATGCTGGGTGAGCCCCTGCCTTCTGAAAAGCAACAGCCACAGGATCTGGCTAAGGAACCTCCCTATACTTTTATTTTCGATGTTGCCGTGGCTCCAGATTTCAAGGTAGCCCTTACCGGCAGAGATAAAATTGAGTACTATCAGATTACGGTAGATGATAAACTCCTGGATCAACAAGTGGATATGTTCGCTTCCCGTTCAGGCAAGTATGAGCAGACTAAGGACTATGCTGATGGTGACATGCTTAAGGGACATCTTGTAGAACTTGATGAAAAGGGGAATGCCAAGAAAGACGGCATCTCTGTTGATGAAGCTGTCATTATGCCTAAATATATCAAGGTTGACGATCAGAAAAAATGCTTTGATGGTGTCAAACTTGGGGATGTTATTACTTTCAATCCACGAAAAGCTTATCCTGACAATGATACGGAGGTGTCTTCGTTGTTGAAGATTGATCGTAAGGAGGTCAAGGACCATACTACTGATGTAACCTTTCAAGTGTCAGAAATCCAGCGCTTCGTCAAGCATCCAGTGAACCAAGAGCTTTTTGATAGCATATTCGGCAAGGGTGTTGTCAAGAGTGAAAAGGAATTCCGTGATAAGATAGCTGCAGGTGTAAAAGCCCAACTGGCTTCGGATTCGGACTATAAGTTCATTCAGGATGTCCGTGCTCATTGTGAGAAGAAAGTTGGAAAACTGACCTATCCGGATGCTTTGCTCAAGCGTATCATGCTGGCAAACAACAAGGATAAAGACCAGGCATTCGTAGATAAGAACTATGATCAGAGCATCAAGCAGCTCACCTGGCAGTTGATTAAAAATCAGTTGGTTGAGGCGAATGGCATCAAAATTGAGGAAAGTGATGTGAAGGATACCGCCAAGGAAGCCGCCCGTGCACAGTTTGCTCAGTATGGTATGGATAATGTTCCTGAAGAATACATCAGCAATTATGCTGATGAGATGCTGAAGAAGAGCCAGAATAATGATGCACTGGTTGATCGCGCGGTCGATCGGAAACTTACAGAGGCTTTGAAAAAAGTCGTTAAGTTAGATCCTAAGGAAATCTCTTTGGATGATTTCAATAAGATGATGAAAGAATAATATTTTTTAAGAAAAAAACTTCTTTTTTATAAAGGGTTATCGACTTTTTTTCCTATCTTTGTTTCTACGAATGAAAGAAGGAGGGTCGATGACCCCTTTTGTTTTGTCATTGGGAGATTGACAATGATGATAAGCACTCGGCAATTTATCGTTTTCATTCACGAAAGGACCTGTAATTTCTTCTATAAGAAGAGATGGAGTAAGGATCTTCTGCCGGATTAAAAATCAAAAACCAAAAAGTAAGGAAGGTTGAAGTCCTCCCTTTATTTGTCTAATAAATAAAAAAGGAAAATTAATGGACATAAAAAGTGATTTCAGGAAGTATGCCACTCAGAAACTGAACATGAATGGCATGGTGCTGGACGATGTTGTGAAGGCACAACAGCAATACTTGAATCCCTATATTCTTGAAGAGCGTCAGTTAAATGTTACTCAGATGGATGTTTTTTCACGATTGATGATGGATCGCATCATCTTTTTGGGAACGGAAATTGACGACTATGCAGCCAACACCTTGCAGGCTCAGTTGCTTTATCTGGATTCAGCTGATCCAGGGAAGGATGTTTCCATTTATATTAATAGTCCCGGCGGAAGTGTGACAGCCGGTCTGGGTATTTATGATACCATGCAGTTCATCTCCAGCGACGTGGCTACCATCTGTACGGGCATGGCAGCGTCCATGGCTGCAGTCCTGCTCGTGTCCGGAAAAGAGGGGAAACGTTCGGGACTGGAGCACAGTCGTGTGATGATTCATCAGCCGCTGGGCGGCGTTCAGGGACAAGCTTCTGACATTGAAATCGAAGCGAAGGAAATCCAGAAGTTCAAGAAAGAATTATATACGATCATTTCTAATCATTCACATCAGCCTTATGATAAGGTGTGGAAAGACAGTGATCGGAATCATTGGATGACGGCTGTGGAAGCGAAGGATTATGGGATGATTGACAAAGTCCTTTTACCGAAGAAAGAGAATGAGGTGAAGGAAAAGAAAGACGACAAGAAAGAATAAATTTTATGCCTAAGAAAGTTTGTAGCTTTTGCGGAAGATCCGAGGATGAAGTGAAACTCCTCATCTCAGGTTTGAACGGCTATATTTGTGAGGATTGTGCCCGTCAAGCGTATGATATTGTCAGGCAGTCAGGCATCCTTAAAGAGGATGCTGCTGCCAAGGAGCAACATCCTTTTAAATTGAAGAAACTTCCCAAGCCGAAAGAGATTAAGAAATATCTTGATGATTATGTTATCGGACAGGATGAAGCCAAGGAATACTTGTCCGTATCTGTCTATAACCATTACAAGCGTTTGCAGCAGCCTGCCAATGACGATGGAGTAGAGATAGAAAAGAGTAATATTATTATGGTAGGAAGTACGGGGACGGGGAAAACCCTTCTTGCCCGTACCATTGCCCGACTTCTTGATGTACCCTTTACCATCGTTGATGCTACAGTATTTACTGAAGCTGGATATGTGGGAGAAGATGTGGAAAGTATCCTTTCCCGGCTGCTTCAAGTTGCTGATTATAATGTGGATGCAGCTGAACGGGGGATTGTGTTTATCGATGAAATTGATAAAATTGCCCGGAAGGGAGATAATCCTTCGATCACCCGTGATGTGAGCGGGGAAGGAGTACAGCAAAGCCTCTTGAAGTTGCTTGAAGGCACGATGGTTAATGTTCCTCCACAGGGGGGCAGGAAGCATCCTGATCAGGAATATATTCATGTGAATACTAAGAATATCCTGTTTATCTGTGGCGGAGCCTTTGACGGCATCGAAAACAAAATCGCACAGCGGTTGAATACGCATACGGTGGGATACAATTCTGTCCAGAACACAAGAAAGATCGACAAGGGTGACCTGATGCAATATATCCGTCCCCAGGATCTGAGATCTTTCGGCCTGATTCCAGAGTTGATTGGCCGGCTTCCTGTACTTACTTATCTGAAGCCGCTGGATCGTACAACTTTGAGACGAATTCTGGTAGAGCCCAAAAATTCGATCATCAAGCAATATGTCAAATTGTTCAAGATGGATGGCATTGATCTGGTGATTGATGAGGATGTGTTTGATTTCATCGTAGATAAGGCCATAGATTTCAAACTTGGAGCTCGTGGGCTTCGTTCGATTGTGGAGTCCATCATGATGGATGCCATGTTTGAAATTCCATCTAAAAAGACCAAGAAGTTTGAAGTAACCTTAGATTATGCCAAGACTCAGTTTGACAGGGCCCATCTGCGTTCTGCATGACAGGAAGCATCCACCTGTTAATCCGTGAAGAAGTTCCACGGATTAACAGTGCAGATGAAAGGGCTCTCTTATTGAGATGACGAATAGGGAATAATAAGAAGAAAACTACTCATTGGTAAAAATGAGTCAGCTTGTTATATGGAAAAAAAAGTTAATCTTACAGCAGAGTTAAAGCACTTTTTCGGTTTTGATAAGTTCAAAGGCGATCAAGAAGCGATTATCCGGAACCTCATAGCAGGAAACGATACTTTTGTCCTCATGCCTACGGGCGGAGGCAAGAGTCTGTGTTATCAACTCCCTTCCTTGATTATGGATGGGATGGCTATTGTCATTTCACCACTGATAGCCCTGATGAAAAATCAGGTAGATGTGATCAATGGGATGAGCGAGTCAGAAGGCGTGGCCCATTATCTGAACTCGTCTTTGAATAAATCAGAGGTAGAAAAGGTAAAGAATGATGTCCTCAGCGGGGTGACTAAACTCTTGTATGTAGCTCCAGAATCTTTACTGAAAGAAGAAGAGGAAAAGGATGACAAGGGCAATACCGTTATTGTGAAGAAAGTGAAGTTCACTTTCCTGAAGGATGTGAAGATTTCTTTTTACGCTGTGGATGAAGCTCATTGTATCTCTGAATGGGGGCATGATTTCCGTCCCGAATACCGGAATATCCGTAAGGCAATCGATATTCTGGGGCGTGCACCTATTATCGCCCTGACGGCCACGGCTACCGATAAGGTTCGATCAGATATTCTGAAGACCCTGGGAATTACCGACGCCAAGGAATTCAAGAGCTCATTCAACAGGCCGAATCTCTATTACGAGGTGCGTCCGAAGACGAGTGATATTGATACCCAGATCGTCAAGTTCATCAAGCAGAATCCGGGGAAGAGCGGCATCGTCTATTGCCTTTCCCGAAAGAAAGTGGAAGAGTTGGCTGCCGTTCTGAAGGTAAATGATATTAAAGCCGCTCCCTATCATGCCGGTCTGGATTCAGCCACACGCTCTCAGACCCAGGATGATTTCCTCATGGAACGGATTGATGTGATCGTAGCTACGATCGCTTTTGGTATGGGGATAGATAAACCTGATGTACGTTTTGTGATCCATTATGATTTCCCCAAGAGTCTGGAGGGTTATTATCAGGAGACAGGTCGTGCCGGACGGGATGGCGGTGAAGGAATTTGTATTGCTTTCTATGCCCAGAAAGACTTGAAAAAACTGGAGAAGTTTATGGAGGGCAAGCCTGTGGCGGAACAGGATATTGGCAGGCAGCTCCTTCAGGAGACAGCAGCATACGCAGAATCTTCCGTTTGCCGGCGGAAAATGCTGCTTCACTATTTTGGTGAAGATTACCCGAAAGACAATTGTGGCAACTGCGATAATTGTCTCCATCCGAAGAAGAAAATTGAGGCCAAGAAAGCTTTGCTTATCGTCTTGAGGGCAGTGAAAGCCTTGAAAGAAAACTTCCGTCAGGACTATATCATCGATTTTGTCAAGGGCAGGGCAACAGATAATCTTGTCTCCCATAAGCACGATCAGTTAGAAGAGTTTGGCATGGGAGAAGACGTGAAGGAAAATTTATGGAATCCGGTGATCCGACAGGCTATCCTGGCTGGTTATCTGAAAAAAGATGTCGAGAGTTATGGCATCCTGAAATTGACGGCTGCCGGTAAACGCTTTATCTCACATCCAAAATCCTTCATGATCGTAGAAGACCATGATTACCGTGATGATGAGGATGATGAATCCGGAGAGGGTGCAACAGCAGCCTTGGACCCGGAGTTGTTCGCTATGCTGAAGGGCCTTCGTAAGGAGAAAGCAGAAAAACAGGGTGTTCCTCCTTATGTCATTTTCCAGAATGTATCCTTGGAGCAGATGGCGACTATGTATCCCGTAGATTTGGAAGAACTGCAACAGATCCAAGGAGTCGGAGCGGGAAAGGCGAAGCACTATGGCAAGGATTTTTGCTCGTTGATCAAGAAGTATTGCAAGGAGAATGGCATCCAGCGGCCGGAGGAGATGCGAGTAAGGACGGTAGTGAAGAGAAGTATGCTGAAGGTGAATATCATCCATAGCATAGACCGTCAGATCCCCCTTGATGAGATCGCCCGTGCAAAAGGCCTGGAGTTTGATGAGTTGCTGAGTGAGGTGGAAGCGATTGTCTTCAGTGGTACGAAGATCAATATCGATTATTTTATCGAAGATGTGATGGATGAAGATCGCGTGGATGATATTTACGACTATTTCATGAATAGTGAAACCGACCAACTCGAGACGGCTATGGACGAACTGGGTGATGATTACACCGAAGATGAGATCCGGCTGGTCCGTATCAAGTTCCTGTCGGAACAAGCTAACTGAAACTTTTTCTTTTACGGGATGAGCGGTCTCTTTCTTGTGAAAGGGATTTTCGGCCCATCTTGAGAATTTAATATCGTATTCTGATGCCGGGAATACCCATATCATACAGAAGTCAATGACCGTTTGGGTTAAATTGCTTTAATAGAAAATGAAATTTATAAAAGGCAGGGCATATCTGAAAAATTATTGGTATATTTGCACGCAATAAATTTTTTAAATTACAATATGTCATCATTTGTTGCAGATAAAATTGTAATGGACGGTCTTACATTTGACGACGTCCTGTTGATTCCCGCTTATTCTGAAGTATTGCCTAAAGAGGTAGAGTTAAAAACAAAATTCACTCGTCACATCAATTTGAATGTTCCTTTTGTGACGGCAGCTATGGACACCGTAACAGAATCGGCAATGGCCATTGCCATTGCACGTGAGGGTGGTATTGGAGTGATCCATAAGAATATGTCTATTATGGAGCAGGCCCGTCAGGTGGCCATTGTCAAGCGTGCAGAGAACGGCATGATCTATGACCCGGTAACCATCCGCCGTGGAAAGACGGTAAAGGATGCACTGGGCATGATGCATGAATATCATATCGGAGGAATACCGGTAGTGGATGAAGAAAACCATCTCGTAGGTATTGTCACGAATCGTGACCTTCGCTTCGAACAACAGATGGATAAGAAAATTGATGACGTGATGACCAAGGAAAATCTGGTTACGACACGTCAGCAGACAGATCTGAAGTCGGCTGCGCAGACCCTTCAGAAATATAAGATAGAAAAGTTGCCGGTCGTAGATAATGCAAATCATCTGGTAGGACTGATCACTTATAAGGATATCACGAAAGCTAAGGACAAACCGATGGCCTGCAAGGATGAGAAAGGTCGTCTGCGCGTTGCTGCCGGAGTAGGAGTTACGGTGGATACACTTGACCGGGTACAGGCGCTCGTTGAGGCTGGAGTTGATGCTATTGTCATTGACACAGCTCACGGACACTCTAAAGGAGTAGTCGGAAAACTGGAAAAGGTAAAGTCCTCTTTCCCGAAGGTTGATGTCGTAGTAGGCAATGTAGCAACAGGTGAGGCTGCCAGGTTCCTGGTTGATCATGGAGCTGATGCGGTGAAAGTAGGTATCGGACCAGGTTCTATCTGTACTACCCGTATTATTGCCGGAGTAGGTGTTCCACAGCTGAGTGCCGTCTATGATGTTTATTCTGCATTGAAGGATACCGGTGTTCCATTGATTGCAGATGGAGGTATCCGGTACTCCGGTGATGTTGCCAAGGCACTGGCTGCAGGAGGAAATTGTGTTATGATCGGATCCATGGTTGCCGGTTGTGAAGAGTCACCTGGTGATACGATCATCTTTAATGGCCGTAAATTCAAGGAATATCGTGGGATGGGTTCTCTTGAGGCAATGGAGCAAAAGAATGGATCCCGTGACCGTTATTTCCAGAATGACATCAGTGATGCCAAGAAACTTGTTCCGGAAGGTATCGCAGGTCGTGTACCTTACAAGGGAACGCTGCAGGAAGTGATTTATCAACTCGTGGGCGGCTTACGCTCCGGAATGGGCTATTGCGGAGCGGCGACGGTACAAGATCTTCATAAAGCCAAGTTTACGCGTATTACGAATGCGGGTGTACTGGAGAGTCATCCTCATGATATTACCATTACCAGTGAGGCGCCTAATTACAGTCGTCCTGAGGAAATGGAATAAAAACAATAAAGTCATCTGCCACCATGAGAATTCAGACGTTGTTAGTGGCCTCCTTCCTTTTGATGGGAATTACGGGGAGAGCTCAGGAAGATCCGGTCGTTATGACGATCGGCGGGGAGCCGGTGAACCTTTCTGAATTTGAATATTTTTATGATAAGAATAATTCAGAAGGAGCGATTGACAGAAAAAGTGTAAAGGATTTTGTTCCGTTTTTTGTGGATTACAAACTGAAGGTCAGGGCGGCTCAGGATGCACATCTTGATACTCTTCCTTCTTTCCAGCGCACTTTCCAGGCTTATCGTGACCAGCAATTAAGGCCATTACTGTTGAGTTTGGGAGATGTTGAGAGGGAGGCTCATAAAATCTATGGCTCTACCCGTCAGCGCATAGATGATCATGGTGGTATGATTAAGGTGGCTCAAATTCTGATCCCTCTGGGGCAAAGGGCTTCTGAAGGGCAGCAGCGGACCGCAGAACGGCTTGCTGATTCCCTCTATAATGCGTTGAGAAAAGGTGCTTCCTTTGCTGATCTGGCCCGCAGGTTCTCAGGTGATTCCGGATCTGCATCCACAGGTGGAAATCTGCCTTGGATGGTCCGGGGACAAACGCTCAAGGAGTTTGAAGATGCGGCCTGGGGACTACGGGTGGGAGAGATCAGCCACCCGGTTCTTTCGCCGGCGGGCTATCATATTATATTATTGAAGGATAAGCGTTCTTTCTTTCCTTACGATTCTGTAGAGACAGACATTCGCCGGTTTATAGCGTCCAGTGGCCTACGGGAACAGTTGATTGATCATAAATTGGATTCCTTGGCAGACATAGCCCAAATGGACCGTGAGACGGTCCTGGTCCAGAAAGAAAGCGAGCAGATGGCTCGGAACCCGGGGTTGAAATATTTGATTCAGGAATATCATGATGGTCTTCTGCTTTATGAGATCTGTGACCGGACAATCTGGAATCAGGCTGCCTGGGATGAGAAGGAGCTAAAGAAATTTTTCAAGAAGAACAAGAAAAGATACCGGTGGAGCCAGCCTCGGTTCAGAGGGGTTGTCTGCTATTCTAAGGATAAAGGACAACTGGAAGCTGCCTGGAAAAGTTTGAAGGGCAGACCTTTTGAAAAGTGGTCAGACATACTGCGGAACACTTTCAGTGGAGATGGTACTGTCCGGGTGCAGAGCGGGATATTCAAACAGGGTGATAATGCCTTGGTTGACCGGGATATATTTAAAGTCAAGGAAGTGCCCCAGCCAGTGACCGGCTATCCTTATTCAGGAGTGTTTGGAAAGAAACTGAAAAGGGGGCCTAAAGACCTTTCTGACGTGCAGCCACTGGTGATCGTTGACTATCAGGATTTCCTGGAAAAGCGATGGGTGGATACTTTGCGAAAGAAATATCCGGTAAAAGTAAATACAACTGTATTGGCTACGATAAATCAACATCATAATGAAATCATGAAATGAAAAAGGAACAACATATATTTTTAGCCTTTATGGCTTTTCTGCTTCTTTTGGGAATTGGTTCCTATGCTGCTCAGTCCCGTCAGGGATTGAGGGCTAAAGCAGTACCGGGTTTTTCTCTGCGTGATTCTGGTAAGACAGCAATACCCGGAGAGGTTCATAATGCCGTTAAGGTTCGTCCAACTGCAAAAAAGCAGGATTCTGCAGAGGCCGTCTCTGCTCCTGACGAAAACAGTATTGTGGACGAAGTAATCTGGGTGGTTGGCGATGAGCCGATATTAAAATCAGATGTCGAAGCCTTGCGTTTGCAAGGTGAAGCTGAAGGGATGAAATTCTCGGGAGATCCCGATTGCTCTATTCCTGAACAACTTGCCGTACAGAAACTTTTTCTCCACCAGGCTGCTCTGGATAGTATCCAGGTATCTGAATCGGATGTCAGTTCGGGCATTGATCAGCAGATTGACTATTGGGAACAAATGATTGGCTCAAAGGAAAAGTTGGAAGAGTACCGCAAGGAGAGTGTTGCTCAGATGCGTGAGGAAATGCATGATGAATTCAGAGACCGGCAACTCATCCAGAAGGAACGTGAAAAGATCGTGGAGGATGTCAAGGTTACCCCCGGACAGGTCCGTACCTATTTCAGGACGGTTCCAGCCGATAGTATCCCTCTCGTTCCGACAGAGGTAGAGGTGGAGATCTTGACTCATCATCCAAAGGTCACACAGGCTGAAATAGACCGGATAAAAGCCCGTCTTCGTGATTTTACGGACCGTATCAATAAGGGAGAGACAACCTTTGCCACTTTGGCACGTCTTTATTCGGAAGATCCTGAGTCTGCCCGTAATGGAGGAGAACTGGGCTATGTAGGTCGTGGAATGCTGGATCCTTCTTTTGCCAATGTAGCCTTCAACTTGACAGACCCTAAGAAGATTTCGAAGATTGTCGAGAGTGAATATGGATACCATATCATCCAGTTGATTGACAAGCGTGGCGATAAGATTGACGTCCGTCATATCCTTTTGAAACCCCAGGTGTCCGACTCGGCCATTGTTAAGTCAACAGAGCAGTTGGATTCCATTGAAAGAGATATCAAAGCAAAGAAATTCTCTTTTGAGGAGGCTGCGACCTTCCTTTCTGATGATAAGGATACGAAGAGTAATCATGGATTGATGGTGAATAATTCGCAGACGTCTCGTACTTCCCGTTTCCAGATGAAAGACCTTCCTACGGAGGTGGCCCGTGTGGTAGATACCTTGAAAATAGGTGAAATATCAGTTCCTTTTCAGATGATCGATTCAAAGGGAAAGACAACGATGGCAATTGTTAAACTCATTAATAGAGTAAAGGGACACCGGGCCAGTATATCTGAAGATTTTCAGGTCATGCGTGAGGTGGTCCTGAATAAGGAACGGGAGAAAGTCCTTCAAAACTGGATAGAGAACAAGATCAAGCACACCTATATACAAATGAATGACCGATACAAGCATTGTCATTTCCAATATCAAGGTTGGGTAAGATGATTTTAAATAAGGTGGCAAACTCAATCTACCGCGGGCATAGATTCATTTTTTTGATTCTATGCCTGTTTGGCCTTTTCCTGTCTCAAGCTATGACGATGGATAAAAAGCATCATCCGTCAAACACAACCGACAGGATCTATCTTTTACATTCTGATGAACTTTATTATAACCAGTTTGGCAATCATCCGGGAGCACAAGTTGTCAAGGGGCATGTTGCCTTCCGCCATCAAGGCGCATTCCTGTCTTGTGATAGTGCTTATTATTATCAGGAATCCAATTCAGTCAAAGCTTTTGGCCATGTCTATTTCCGCCAGGGAGACACCCTCTCCTTGAGTTGCGAGCGAGCTACATACGATGGCACAGCACAACAGATGGAAGCCCGCAAGAATGTTGTCGTTCATCACCGGCGCCAGATATTACGTACGGACAGTTTAAATTACGACCGTCTTTATAATCAGATCTTTTTCTTTGACGGTGGCTCTCTCGTAGACGGTCACAACCGGTTGGTGTCCGACTGGGGCACCTATTATCCTGAGACCAGACAGGCTGTGTTCTATTATAATGTTCATTTGAGGAGTCCTAAGCATATCATTTCTACGGATACCCTGTATTATGACGTGAAAAAAGCATCCGCTCACATTCTCGGCCCGAGGTCGACAATCCGCTCCGGCCAGACCGTCATCCGAACCTCAAATGCCTACTATAATACCCGCACGGACCGTGCACGGATGTATGGCCGTTCAACGGTTGTCGACGGTACCAGAACGATTACGGGCGATAGCCTTTTCTATGTCAAGAACGGAAACAGCTGGGGATATGGACGGGTAGTCTATAGAGATAATAAGAACCAGAACGCCTTGCATTGTGGCCTCTTCCGCTATAATGAGCGGACAGGATTTGGTTTTGCAACGCATAATCCTGTGGCTTATGAATATTCACATAAGGATACGCTCTATGTCCACGCTGATACGATGAAAATCTACACTTTTAACATCAACAAGAAGGATGCTTACCGTAAAGTGCTGGCTTTTCATAAAGTAAGGGCTTTTCGCACGGACATTCAGGCCATCTGTGATTCTCTGGTTTACAACAGCAAGGATTCCTGTATGACCATGTATCACGATCCAATTGTCTGGAATGCGGGCCGTCAGCTGTTGGGTGAAGTGATCAATGCCTATCTGGCGGATTCTACCCTTCGGAAGGCAGATGTGATCGGTCAGGCTCTGTCTGTTGAGATCCTTCCGGACAGTATACATTTCAATCAGATTTCTTCAAGGGTAATGCACTCTTATTTTAAAAATGGAAACCCTCATCTCTCAGTGGCGATAGGCAATGTACAGGCTGTTTACTATCCGGTTAATGATAAAGACAGTTCTCTGACGGGACTGAACTATACGGAAACGGATACGATGAGAATGTATATGTCTCCACAGAAACAACTGCAACGTATCTGGATGCCGAAATCACAGGGAACCATTTATCCGATGACACAGATTCCGCCTTCAAAATTAAAACTCCCTGATTTTGAATGGTTTGCCGATCTTCGGCCTAAAAACAAAGATGATATCTATGTATGGCGGGGGAAGGGTCATGGGCAAAAGCTAAAGGCCCAAAAGCGTCACCAGGCTCCTTTGCAGCATATCGGGGACCAAGAGCACCTGAGCGAAGTACCGCCTAAGAATGATGCGCGGAAACCACGGCCTTTGCAGCCGAAGTCTTAGACCTGTGGTATCGTTCAAACAGGGAAATATCGATCCCTTAATAATTAGGTATAAGTAAAGACGTTTTAGGTCAGGGATTCTTTCTGGTATGAAATTTGCTGATAGCTTAAAAGCAGGATATTGATAGGGTCTGAAACAGAAGATTTTTACTGTGAAGGGCTGGTTTCCTGATCGATGAAGTAGAATCATAAAAAGTTGGTTTATGAGTGATAGAATACAACTTCTTCCGGATTCTGTAGCCAATCAGATAGCAGCAGGGGAAGTGATACAGCGACCGGCATCTGTCATCAAAGAGCTGGTTGAGAATGCTGTGGATGCCGGAGCAAAGACTGTCCATGTCGTGGTGGTGGATGCCGGTCGTACTTCCATTCAGGTGATAGATGACGGTTGTGGTATGTCAGAGACGGATGCCCG
This sequence comes from Prevotella sp. UBA5379, assembly GCA_002409785.1. Lineage (GTDB taxonomy): Bacteria > Bacteroidota > Bacteroidia > Bacteroidales > Bacteroidaceae > Prevotella. The sequence goes on from DHOX01000070.1 coordinate 20,288, forward strand.
TCTGGCCTTTGAGCGTCATGCTACTTCCAAGATCAGGCAAGCAGAGGATCTGTTCGCACTTCATACGATGGGTTTTAGAGGAGAAGCCTTGCCCTCCATTGCGGCAGTTGCACAGGTGAAGTTGAAAACGCGTCAGGCCCAGGACGAGATCGGTTCTCAGCTATCGATCTCTGCTTCAGAATTTGTGAGTGAAGAGCCTTGCTCCTGTCCGGTAGGGAGTAATTTTAAGGTTGAAAACCTGTTCTTTAATGTTCCTGCGCGCCGGAAGTTCCTGAAGTCGAATACGACCGAACTGAATAACATTATCACCGCTTTTGAGCGTATTGTGCTGGTAGATCCGCAGATTACATTTACCTTGCATAGTAACGGCGCCGAACTTTTCAGTCTTCGACCGGGTAATTTCCGGCAGCGGATTGTGGAAGTTTTCGGGAAACGGTTAAATCAGGATTTACTGCCTTTAAAGGTGGATACGACACTTTGTAAGATTAACGGTTTTGTAGGGAAACCGGAATCTGCCAGAAAAAAGGGTGTCAAGCAGTTCTTTTTCGTCAACGGACGGTTCATGCGTCATCCTTATTTTCATAAAGCCGTGCTCAATGCTTATGAGCGACTGATTCCTTCAGATGAGCAGATCCCATACTTTCTCAGTTTTGAAGTAGATCCCCGGAATATTGATGTGAATATCCATCCGACCAAGACCGAAATAAAATTTGATAATGAGCAGGCGATCTGGCAGATTCTTTCAGCTGCTGTAAGAGATGCAGTAGGAATGTTCAATGATGTTCCTTCGATAGATTTTGATACTGTCGGTAAGCCGGATATTCCGGTGTTCAATCCTGATAGTAACATGGTGAATCCGAAAGTTAATTATAATTCCGACTATAATCCGTTCAACACAATGTCTTCTTCCGGACGGGCTACTTCCAACTCTTCATCTCAGTGGGGAGAACTTTATAAAGGATTGGGGAAGGAACAAGGACATCCTGAAGAGGAGATCTTTCCTGAAAGCAAAGTTTCCAGCTCCGATCGGCAGTCCCGGATAACAGATGAAAAGTCGCCTGCCCATTATCAATATAAAGGAAAATACATTCTTACGGCAGTGAAATCGGGACTGATGTTTATTGACCAGCATAGGGCTCATGTCCGTATCCTTTACGAACAATATCTTCAAAGACTTGGGCAGCATAAAAACCATTCTCAAAGAGTTCTTTTTCCTGAAGTTGTTCAGATACCTGCTTCTGATCAGGTCATGTTGAAAAAGGTCTTGCCGGAAATGGAAGAACTCGGCTTTGAACTTTCTGATCTGGGGAAGGGGAGCTATGCTGTCAACGGCGTTCCTGAAGGTCTGGAAGGGTTGGATTTTTCCAGACTGGTTTCGGATATGATCAGTTCTGCCATAGAGAAAGGATCAAAGGTTAAAGAGGAGATGGATCGTACCTTGGCTGTCAGTCTGGCTCGTCATGCAGCGATACCGCAAGGGCAAGTACTTAACAATGACGAGATGGAAAATATTGTCAATAGTTTGTTTGCTTGTCCCCATCCTAAGTACACTCCGGATGGAAAATGTATTGTGGGGATTCTTCCACAGCAGGAGATAGATCATCTGTTAGATGAGTCACAATGAGAAAAGCGGAAGGAAAGTGGTCTGTTAGAGTCGTAAAGGGGAAGGGAGAGAAGAACATTGCCTTGAGAATGTAAATTAAATTCCAAACTGAAGGCTAAAACAGCTGGAAAAGCGGTTGAAGTCTTGTGTAAATAAAATTTTTAGTTAAAAACTACAATTTTATTTCAATAAAGACGGATAATATTGAAAATAATGTTTATCTTTGCGAAGAAATTAAGAGTAATAATAAATTTAAATTGAGTGTTAAACTAAAAGTTATGAAAAAGTTTTTGATTCTTTTGGCTTGTGCTACTACGATGTCTACGGGCGTTTTCGCTCAAGATGACCAGAGTGCACAAGACGCTACACCTTCACAGAAGTACAGTGTGGCAACAAATTCTTTCTGGAGCAATTGGTTTCTCCAGGGAGGTGCCAGTTGGAATGCATGGTATTCTAATGAGGAACGTGGATTGGGTCTTGCCAAATCTCCGTTGAAGAAGTTTCGTTCTAATCCCGGTGCTTCTATCGCTTTAGGAAAATGGTTTACTCCGGGAATTGGCCTTCGTACCAAAGTTCAGGGCATTTGGGGTAAGAGCGTTACCGATGATAATAATTATGGTAACTTCAATAAGTACTGGACCGTCAATGAGCAGGTAATGTTCAATCTGAGCAACCTGATCTGTGGCTACAATCCAAGTCGTGTATGGAATGTGATCCCATTTGCAGGTGCAGGTTTCACTCGTTCTATGACTTACAACCGTTATGCAATGGACCTCAGTGTCGGTTTGCAGTCAAGTTGGAAGGTCAGCAAGCGGGTAAATATCTATGCTGAGGCTGGCTGGATCCGTATGGAAGGTGATGGTGATGGTATCCAAAATGGTGACTATGGTCATCGTGGCTGGGACTCTCACGACAATCAGTTGTATGCTGAACTTGGCCTCAATATCAACCTGGGTAAGGCTAGCTGGAACAAGGTTCCTGATGTAGACGCATTGAATGCTATGCACCAGTCTCAGATTGACGCTTTGAAGAGTCAACTGAATGATGCTAATGCTGAGAACGAGCGCCTGAAGAATGAATTGGCTAATCAGAAGCCAGCCGAGAGTGTAAAGGCATTTGTCAACACACCGGTTTCTGTATTCTTCAATCTTAACAAGGCTACGATTGCTTCTCAGAAGGATCTCGTAAATGTTCGCGCTTTAGCTAACTATGCTAAGGACAACAGCAGCAAGTTGAATGTTACAGGTTATGCTGACAAGGCAACGGGTACTCCTGCTTATAACCAGAAACTGTCTGAAAGACGTGCTCAGACTGTTGCTAACGAACTCGTTAAGATGGGTGTAGACAGCAGTAACATTAACGCTAAGGGTGAAGGTGGTGTAGATGATCTCTCTCCAATTTCCTTCAACCGTCGTGCAACTGTTCAGGTGGCTGAATAAGTCAATTTTTAAAGATAAAAAGAGAGGGCGGTTTCGCAAGAAACCGCCTTTTTTCGTGATCTTGATTTTCTTATGACCGGCAAGATGACGTCTTATGAGATCAGTTGTTCCTGTTTTATACGGGAATTGACAGACTTCACAGAGGTGATGATCCTATATAGGAAGTGTGTTTTTTAGAATTTTCTTAAAAAAAGCAACGAAAAGTTTGGCAGATTGAAAGAAAGTCTTTACCTTTGCACCCGTTCTCCAAACAAGGAGGGCGTTTAGCTCAGCTGGTTTAGAGCATCTGCCTTACAAGCAGAGGGTCGGCGGTTCGAATCCGTCAACGCCCACGAGGGGTGTTCCCTGTAGTCTTTCGGGACTGCAGGGATTTTTTGTTCCCGATTGCTCCAATTGAAAAATGAAGCAATCCAGGATTCCAAAAACGGATCATTTCGGATCCCTGATTCTGGGATCCTCATGGAGGAGCAATATGCATCATATCGGTCACAATTGACTATGGTCGTGAGAATCAGTGACTATGATTCTTATCGTTAAAACAATAACAATATTATTTGAACTCATTTTCATACTGCCGGAATCAAGGGCTTTGAACGAGTTGAGAAAGAATAAGGCTTGCTCGTTCTGGCATGAGTTTATATGTTTTTCTTTGTTTTAAAATAATTTATCAATTCTATTTTAGGCGTTATCGATTTTAATCATTATATTTGCATCAAAATAATATACACAATCATGAATCTTGATGTCTTAACAGCGATTTCTCCTATTGATGGACGTTACCGAAGTAAAACGGAACCTCTTGCAAACTATTTCTCCGAGTATGCTCTTATACGTTATCGCATTCGCGTGGAGATAGAATATTTTATCACACTTTGTGAACTGCCTTTGCCCCAGTTGAGGACTTTTGACCATCAGTCTTTTGATGAGTTACGGTCCATCTATAAAAATCTTTCTGAGGAGGATGCTCAACGTGTCAAAGATATTGAGAAGATTACTAATCATGATGTCAAGGCCGTGGAATATTTTATCAAAGAGGAATTTGATAAATTGGGCATTGAGGAGAAATATAAGGATTTCGTACATTTCGGACTGACTTCCCAGGATATTAACAATACGGCGGCACCTCTGATGATTAAGGAGGCCATCAATAATGTTTATATTCCGCAACTTCAGGAAATGATAGATCTTCTTCAGAAGGATGCTGAAGAGTGGAAAAATATTCCTATGTTGGCCAAGACCCATGGTCAGCCTGCTTCACCTACCCGTCTAGGGAAAGAGGTAGAGGTTTATGTCTATCGTCTGACTACACAGTTGGATTCATTGAAGGCCTGTAAGATTACGGCAAAGTTTGGTGGAGCTACGGGTAATTATAATGCACACCATGTGGCATATCCTGATTATGACTGGAAAAAGATAGGAGATCGTTTCGTTCATGATAAACTTGGTCTGGAGCGTGAGCAATATACGACTCAGATCAGCAACTATGATAATCTGGGCGCTGTTTTTGATGCCCTTCGTCGTATCAACACGATAATCATTGACCTTGACCGTGACTTCTGGATGTATATCTCCATGGAATATTTCAAGCAGAAGATCAAGAAGGGAGAAGTCGGATCCAGCGCGATGCCTCATAAAGTTAATCCGATCGACTATGAAAACAGTGAAGGGAATCTGGGGCTTTCAAATGCGATCCTCCAGTTCCTGGCTCGCAAATTACCGGTAAGCCGCCTACAGAGAGACCTTACAGATTCTACCGTACTCCGGAATATCGGCGTGCCTTTAGGACATAGTATCATTGCCATACAGAGCACGATCAAAGGTCTTCATAAGTTGATCCTCAACCAGAAGAAGATAGATGAGGACCTGGATAATAACTGGGCAGTTGTGGCTGAGGCTATTCAGACCATTCTGCGCCGTGAGGGCTATCCGAACCCATACGAGGCCTTGAAGTCGCTTACCCGGACGAATGAGAAGATAACGGAAAAGAAAATTCATGATTTTATAGAGGGATTGAAAGTGAGTGATAGCGTCAAGGAAGAACTTCTTGCTATTACTCCAGGTAATTATACCGGAATGTGAGACGATAAGAAGGATTGTCGATTTTGTAAAAAGGTAGTGGAGGATTCCCGTCTCTTGATTTCTCAGCAATAACAAAGAATAATAATGTGTTTTCAGACAAACTAGAATAGTATTAATTTTAAAGAACATTAAGATTTTATTTTTAACTAACCTGGCCGTGAGGCCATTAAAGGAAATTTAGACATGGATTCAGAAGAAAACGAAAACAATCTAAAAGATACGTCTGCAACAAACAACGATAGCAGTCGCAACAACAACGACAATAGTCGGGAAAGTTATAAATCGCCGGATGGCACTCAAAATACTTATCGGGGTTCTGGGCGTCCCCGTCCCCGCATTCATGTTCAGAGAGCATACAGCTCTGACCGGGGTAATCCCGCCAATGGAGCTGACGGAGGTTTTATGCCCGAGGGGTTCGGTGGTGGACTTCAGGGGGGTAACGGCGCTCCGGACCATTCTTCGCATAATGGTTATACACCACATGGAGGGTATCATGCCTCCCGTGGAGGTTATGGCAATAACAGAGGTGGCTATAATTCCGGAAATTATAACGGCAATCATGGTTACGGGAATAACCGTGGAGGAGGATACCAGCCCCGGCAACAGGGTGGCTATCGTCCACGGTATAATAATGGCAATCAGGAAGATGGAGGTGGTTACCGTCCCCGTTATAATGCACCAGACTCAGAAGGAGGGTATCGCCCACGCTATAATAATTCTGACGAGGAAGGTGGTTATCAGCCTCGTGGCGGTTACCAGCCCCGTGGTGGTTATCAGCCTCGTGGAGGGTATCAATCCCGCGGTGGTTATAATAATAATCATGGTGGCTATCCGTCCCGGGGAGGTTATAACAACCGGAGCAGCTATGGTTATAATAATAACAATCGGGGTGGTTATGGCTATAACCGTGGAGGATATGGCAATAACCGTGGCGGCTATCATCAGCATACGGAAGGTTATGATCCGAATGCAAAATACAGTCAGAAGAAGCAGATTGAGTATAAGGAAGAAAATGTAGATCCGAAAGAACCGATTCGGTTGAATAAGTTCCTGGCTAATGCTGGCGTTTGCTCTCGTCGTGAAGCAGATGAGTTCATCCAGGCTGGTGTCGTTCAGGTAAACGGAAAAGTGGTTACCGAACTGGGCACGAAAGTTCTCCGTACGGATGAAATCAAGTTCCATGACCAGACCGTTACCTTAGAGAAGAAAGTCTATATCCTCTTGAATAAACCGAAGGGATATGTTACAACCAGTGATGATCCCCAGCAACGTAAGACCGTGATGGACCTGGTGAAGGGGGCATGCCCGGAACGTATCTATCCGGTCGGTCGCCTGGATCGTAATACTACAGGAGTCCTTCTGCTCACCAATGACGGTGATCTGGCCAGCAAACTGACTCATCCGAAGTTCCTGAAGAAAAAGGTCTATGCCGTACAACTCGACAAACCTGTTACGGCTCATGATCTTCAGCAGATTGCCGATGGAGTCACACTGGAAGATGGTGAGGTCCACGCAGATGCTGTGGAGTACACTGACGACAGGGATAAAACCCGGGTGGGTGTGGAGATACACAGTGGCAAGAACCGCATCGTCCGCCGGATCTTTGAAAGCCTTGGCTATCGTGTCATCCGCCTTGACCGTGTTCTCTTCGCCGGCTTGACTAAGAAATATCTTCGGCGGGGAGATTGGCGCTTCCTTACGGAGCAGGAAGTAGATATGCTTCGCATGGGAGCTTTTGAATGATTTAGGGGAGCCGGCTTTATACTTATTGAGCCGGCTTTTTGGCAATTAATACTGAAGAGAGAAATGAAAAGAACAAAAGTTATTGATGCCTTGAAGGGTACCGGTTTAGGGAATGTAATCAATGTGAAGGGATGGGTCCGTTTCCATCGGAGCAGTAAGGTCGTGGATTTTATCGCCCTGAATGACGGCTCAACGATCAAGAATATACAGATTGTCGTTAATCCGGCTGATTTGGATGAGGAAGTGCTGAAGAAGATTACAACAGGATCCTGCATCAGTGCAACCGGTATTCTGGTAGAGAGCAAAGGTAAGGGGCAAGCTTTTGAGATGCAATGCCAAAGTCTTCATATTTATGGCCTTTGCCCTTCAGATTATCCTATGCAGAAGAAGGGACAGAGTTTTGAGTATATGCGCAAATATGCCCATCTCCGGTTGCGTACGAATACTTTTGGGGCCGTCTTCCGTATCCGCCATCACCTTGCTATGGCTATTCATAAGTATTTTGACGAACATGGATTTTATTATTTTAATACCCCTTTGCTGACTTCTTCTGATGCTGAAGGCGCAGGAGATATGTTTCAGGTGACGACTCTGGATATTGATCATGATAAAATCCGTCCTGGAGAGAATGGGAAAACGGACTATAGTGAAGATTTCTTCGGTAAGAAAGTGAATCTGACCGTATCTGGGCAACTGGAAGGTGAACTTGGAGCAACGGCTTTGGGCGCCATCTATACGTTCGGGCCGACGTTCCGTGCAGAGAATTCAAATACTCCGCGCCATTTGGCTGAGTTCTGGATGATCGAACCTGAAATAGCTTTCATGGATATGCCCGAGTTGATGGATCTGGAGGAGGATTTTATCAAGTTCTGTATCAAATATGCTCTGGATCATTGCGCGGATGACCTGGCCTTTCTGAATAAGATGATTGATAAAGGACTGATCGAGCGCCTGCAAGGGGTGTTAAAGGAAGATTTCGTCCGCCTGCCCTATACCGAAGGGGTCAAGATTCTGGAAGAGGCTGTGAAAGGTGGTCATCATTTTGATAACCCCGTCTACTGGGGCGTTGATCTGGCCAGTGAACATGAGCGCTATCTTGTGGAGGAACATTTCAAGCGTCCGGTAATCATGACGGATTATCCCAAAGATATTAAGGCCTTTTACATGAAAATCAATGCTGATGACAAGACCGTACAGGGTACTGACGTGCTCTTCCCGCAAATCGGAGAGATTATCGGGGGAAGTGTGAGAGAGGAGGATTATGACAAACTCCTTTCTGAAATTGAGCGCCGTCATATTCCAATGAAGGATATGTGGTGGTACCTCGATACGCGTAAGTATGGCTCTTGTCCTCATGCCGGTTTCGGACTCGGTTTTGAACGCCTTGTACTTTTTGTTACAGGAATGCAGAATATCCGTGATGTTATTCCATTCCCTCGTACTCCGAAGAACGTAGAGTTCTGATCGGAAGGGGAATGAATCTTCGGGAGTAATCCTCGGTTCTTAAACAGAATCTTTTAAGTTGTTAGTATATTAATTGTTGAATAGCACGAATTCCTTCATCTCTCACTTGGCTGCAACTGAGCTTATAAGGGAAAGATGGAGGATTTCTATTATAAATGAATCAGTAATTCCTATGGGGAAAATTATTTTAACGGGAGACCGTCCGACCGGCAAACTTCATCTCGGTCATTATGTGGGTTCGCTTCGCCGCCGTGTCCAATTGCAAAATGCGGGTGATTATGACCGGATGTTTGTCTTTATGGCTGATGTCCAGGCGTTGACAGACAATGCCGATAATCCTGAGAAAATCAGACAAAATATTATTGAAGTGGCCTTGGATTACCTTTCTGCAGGACTTGATCCTGAAAAGTGTACCCTTTACATCCAGAGCCGCATCCCTGAACTCGCGGAGTTGACGGTATATCTGGCTAATCTGGTCAGTGTCAGTCGTGTCCAGCGTAATCCGACAGTGAAGACGGAGATCAAGATGCGTAACTTTGAGGCAAATATTCCTCTGGGCTTCTTTTGCTATCCTGTTTCACAGGCAGCCGATATTGCGGCTTTCAAGGCTACTACGGTGCCAGCAGGTGAAGATCAGGAACCAATGCTGGAGCTGACGCGCGAGCTCGTCCGTCGTTTCAATCAGATCTATGCCCCCGTACTGGTAGAACCTGAGATTATGCTTCCGGAAAATGCTTCGTCCCGCCGCTTACCGGGTACGGACGGGAAGGAGAAGATGAGCAAGAGCCTGGGCAATTGCATTTATCTGAGTGATGATAAAGACACGGTCTGGCAGAAAGTCCGTTCCATGTATACGGATCCGTCTCATATCAATGTGGAGGATCCCGGACATATTGAGGGGAATACGGTGTTCACTTATCTGGATGCCTTCTCTACAGAGACTGATTTTGCTGATTTCTGGCCGGAATATAAGAATTTGGATGAGCTCAAGGCGGCTTATACTCATGGTGGAATAGGGGACATGAAATGTAAGAAATTTCTTAATAAAGTCCTCATCAAGATGCTGGATCCGATTCGTGTCCGCCGGCATGAGTATGAACAGGACATTCCGGAAATTTATCATCTCTTGAAAAAGGGATCTGATGCCGCTCGTGAAGTGGCTGCCTCTACAATGGATGATGTCCGTAAGGCAATGCGAATTGACTATTTCGAGGATGAACAACTTATTCATCAACAGGCTGAGAAATATAAAGCAAAATCCTGATTCTGAATGAATGACTTTTAGAAAGACTGGTCCAGGCGATCAGTCTTTTTTTATGTTTTCATGATTGGGTAGCAACTGGGACAGTATGTCAGTATCTGACGGCATGGCATCCGTGTCTTTCTTTCATCTTGACATGGAAAGGCATGATCTCTTGATGCAAGTCAAAATCAATGTTGAAGGATAGAAATAAAGT
>DHOX01000070.1:30224-34505 GCA_002409785.1 Prevotella sp. UBA5379
TGGAATATTTGGATGATTCATCCAGAACTTATATATTTGTAATCAGAATAAGTAACTAAAAGGTTTATAAATAACGTATAAAAAAGAGATTTTCAATAGGTTTTAAAATGAGGTAAATCAGTTTTTCAGGTAATAACATAAGCAGTTGATAAAAGGTTGACGCCGTGAGGCGGAAACCGGAGGAGTAGGAGAGAAATTTTCTTATCCGATTATTTGTCTTTATAAGATGACGCAAGGATCCAGTATTGGGATTATTTATCGATCAGGGTCTTTCTCCATGTTAACAATTTTATGATTATTGCGGCATAAAACTGAATCTTCGTTAAATCCTGTTCTTCTTAATGTGTAGATGGAGAAAAAATCTTAACTTTGCCGCGGTGAAATTGGAAAGACGACGACAATATATAGCTCAGTTGCTTCTGGCAGTATTTGTGCCAGTGTTGCTTCTGACGATTACCCATCATCATAAGATGGTGGATAAACCTGCTGCGCCTTGCGAACTTTGTCTGCATCATGTACCTCATTCAGATCTCTCTTCAGGTGCCATGCTGGCTTTGCAGCATTGTGTCATTTGCCATTTTTCCACTATACCTTATGTCGTCCCTGTAGTAGCCGTACTACTTGCAGTGACCCTGTCCTATTTTATCTTATTTCTTTGGTGCAGAGTAGACTATACTTTTACTTTTTGTCCCTCTCATCATTCTCGTGCGCCACCGTATCAATTGTTTTGATCTTTTTCTTGGCTAAGGGATAATCTTTCCTTAGTGTAATTTATTTATTCAAAACAAATACGAAACATGAAAATATTTAATTTGATATTGTCACTGTTATGTTGTGCCATGACAGTGATAGCCGAGCCTGTCGGGCAAAAAGCCACATTACAGGGCACGGTGACGGATGCTGTTGATGGCAGTCCTCTTAGTGGAGTAATTATCTCCCTTCCTGGTCTGAATCAGAATACGGTGAGTGACGCCAATGGTAAGTATGTCTTTAGTAATCTTCCTGCTTGCAGGACAACTGTCCAGGTCAGTTACCTGGGGCATCAGACCCAGACAAAGACGATTGACTTGAGAAGGACGTCAATCATGAATTTTGTGATGAAAGAGTCTAATGCGATGATCAATGAGGTCGTGGTGACAGGTATTTCTGGAAATATACTGAGTAAGAATTCCCCTACACCTGTTGCTGTCGTGTCTGCTGATCAGTTGCTTACAACTTCTTCTACGAACATTATTGATGCTTTGTCTAAAGTACCGGGAGTATCCCAGGTTACTACCGGTGGAGGCATCTCCAAGCCGGTGATCAGAGGTTTGGGATATAACCGTGTGGTAGTCGTCAATGACGGTGTACGTCAGGAAGGCCAGCAATGGGGTGATGAACATGGTATTGAGATTGATCCTCAGACGGTAAATTCGGTAGAAATTTTGAAGGGTCCTGCAAGTTTGATGTATGGTTCTGACGCAATGGCAGGAGTGATCATCTTTAAGCGTGACCCGTTCCTTCCGGAAGGAAAGATGAGTGCTCAGGTCGGATCTGAATATCAGACCAACAACGGATTATTTGATTATACGGTTGATTTCGCGGGGAATCAGAAAGGATTTGTCTGGAATGGCCGTTATAGTGACAAAATGGCCCATGCCTACAAGAATAAATATGACGGTTATGTGCTCAATTCTCAGTTTCGTGAACGCGCTGCCAGTGGTGTCTTTGGCTATACTGGTTCCAAAATTACTTCCTTGTTGACGCTGAGCTATTATCATCTTACACCGGGAATCGTAGAAGGTGAACGTGATGACAAGACAGGTCAGTTTCTGATGCCTATTGATGATAATGGTGAGGAAGGTGAACGTATTGCTACTGACCATGAGCGGAAAACGTATGGCAGAGGAATGCCTTATCAGCAGATACATCATTACAAGGCTGTGCTGGACAACACGATTTATCTGGGCAGTGGTCAACTGAAAGCCTTGATAGGCTATCAGCAGAATCGCCGCCAGGAATTTGAGAACCCAGTGACTCCTAATACTTGCGGCCTGGGCCTCTTGTTGCGTACGGTCAATTATGATCTTCATTATCAGTCACCGGTTAATAATGGCTGGAGTATGGCTACCGGTATTAACGGTATGTTCCAGAAAAATGCGAATAAAGGTACAGAATACCTCATCCCGGCTTATCGGCTCTTTGATTATGGCGTGTTTGCCATGAGTGACAAGGATTTGGGTAATTTCCATTTTAGTGGAGGTCTTCGCTATGATCAGCGGCATCTCCATGGAGACGGATTGGTGGAGGACGGAGCGCAACGCTTTACGGCATTCTCTCATGATTACCACAGCTTTACGGGAAGTTTAGGGGCTACTTGGAATGCTACCAGACAGTTGAATGTCAGATTGAATATCTCACGTGGCTTCCGTGTGCCGACGATTAGTGAGTTAGCTTCAAATGGTGTTCATGATGGGACGGTACGCTATGAACTGGGAGATCACAACTTAAATCCGGAATACAGTTGGCAGGTTGATCTTGGCTCTGACTATACTTCTAATTTCGTTTCAGCTCAGGCCTCCCTCTTTGTCAACCGTATTAACCATTATATCTTCTCTCGTCAACTGGCAGATGCTAACGGTAAACCGATACTTACCGATGGCTTTGATACTTACCAGTTTACGGAAGGCAATGCCTGTCTGTCAGGTGGTGAGGTGGATGTAGACGTTCATCCTGTTGCAGCTTTGCATTTTGAGAATGACTTCTCTTATGTGAATTCTGTGCAGCTCCATCAGTCGAAAGATACGAAATATCTTCCTTTTACACCTGCTCCACGTTGGAACTCCTCACTGCGTTATGACTTTATCCGTGATGGCCAGTTGCTTAACAACACCTATGCAGGCATAGACATGGAATGTGACCTCAGACAGAATCATTTTTATGCTGCCGGTGGAACGGAAACAGCAACTCCATCCTATACGTTGTTCAATCTTTCTGCTGGAACGGAACTCCGTTGTCATGGTCGCAAAGTAGCTTCAATAGTTCTTACGGCTAATAACATCTTTAACCGGGCTTATCAGAGTCATCTGAGCCGTCTGAAATATGAAGATGTAAATAACATTACCGGTAGGAGAGGTGTTTATAATATGGGACGTAATTTTGGTGTTAAAGTACTCGTCCCTATCGCAATTTGAATATAATCGATCATAATTCTCAACCAGTTAGGGGATCATCTGATCCCATAACTGGTTGAACTAGTATATGCAGTAGTCTTACGTTTTTTTGTTATTGATTTGGAGGTTAACAAGAGCACTCTATATGCAAGTGCTCCTTCTGCAACATGCTATTAAGATATAATTCAGGATGTTTATAAATCTGCTGGTTTAAATTTCAGACCTAATATTCTTTCTCTAGTTCTTCTGGAACCCAAGAGAGAAATATTATGTTCATCACTTAAGTTTATAAAGTGCCCGACGATTTTGGACGGTTTTATAGAGTAGATCGGATGCCACCCACTACCAGGGCAATGGAAGTGATGTCATTGTAGGATAATTCAAAAGGATCATAGTCAGGATCGTCAGAGACAATGAGAATATGTCTCTTGTCATGACCAGGTTTGACACGTTTTATGATAGCTCCCTGTTTGGTGTCAAGTACATAAACATTATTCCATTGGAAGAAAAGGTCATCCAAAGGAATCCTTTTGCAGGCTACAATATCACCTGATCGGAATGCTGGCAGCATGGAAGGGCCTTTTACGGTTATTAAAAAATCAGCACCTGAAAAAGCGGGTATGACATACTGTTCACATTTTAACTTCATTATGGTTTGCTGTGAAGCAAGGACACCAGTCATAGTATTCAGAGGGACCAGTGGTATACTTTTTATGTTATAGCTGGTGATGGGGGCGGGTTCAGATATAAAACCGTCTTGATCATAAGTTTCGTTCTGAGGAAAAACTTTGTGAAATTTATGCTTTTCAATCATGTCCCCGTTTCCTGTAAACAACCAAGTCGGTGAAAGATCCGAATAGACATGTAGAATATTTTCTAATTTATCACTTCCAATTGCACCCTTGTTTTTTAGAGATTTTCTAAAAGAAGCATTAGACATTCCGATACTCTTTTCGAAGGCAGAGATGGATATTTTTTTATAGTCTAAATATTGTTTTATACGCTCTAGCACCATAGTGCGATTTCATAAATAATGTTAAATAGAGTATATTCTACGAAATAGTTTGTCTATTAATAGAATATTTCCTATATTTGCATTTGGATAATTACATTACTAGCTACAAATATA
>DHOX01000024.1:0-34224 GCA_002409785.1 Prevotella sp. UBA5379
CCCTACCAGTTGATAGGCATATTTATTTCCGTTCGGATCCGAATAAGTAAGCAAGGCAAACTCCACTTCAAATTTCTTGATAAACGAAGGAATACAGACTTTACGAGTACGGATAGGCATCTCTGCAGATATTCGCGACTTAAGAGCAGAATCTATCTGATTGAAAGGTTTATCATCAATAAGGAAGTCTGTAATGACCAAATTACATTTCTTATGATGAAAATGATCTTTTAGCTGTTGAGGAATAAAGGAATAGAACCCCGTCCGGCTGCCAATGTAAATATGATCGCCACACTGGAAGGAAGAATTGAGCGTACACAAAACATCATTAAGGCCATCCTCTTTAGAGAAACTCATCACCTCCGGGAGTCTGCCCCGATGAAAAGACAACCTGACAAGCGCTTCCCCGGTAGTCAGATATAAATTTCCTTTCTTGTCCTCATTGATAGTGGAGACCCGGTCACCATTGATATGATAAGTCTGGTTCATGGGCAAGAACGCATCCTTTCCGGAGTCATACAAAAAAAGTCCACCATCATCAGAGATAGCCCAGAACCGTTTATAATGATCCTGATAACATGCAATAGCATCATCCACTGCAAAATTCTTATGCCCCGGATCATACTGGCGATATAGAAGTGATCCAGGATGGTAAGGATCCCCGCTGATCCTGAAAATGCCCTCATTATCCGTAGCTATCCAGATGTTTCCACGATCATCCTCCGTGATATTATGGACATCACACTGGGAGAAAACATTATCTCCTCTACCCCGAAAATGAAGACGAAGGCCTTTATGATCAGGATAGACGATGCTGACTCCCTTGTTTTCACCAATCCATAGAATTTTGTTATGAGATTCAAATAGCGCCTTCACATAATCATCTGTAATATAGGAAGTATTTTTATGATTGAGCGCCACAACGGTTCCATCCGTCTTTCTTACCAGGATTCCCTTGCTGTTACTTCCAAACCAGAGTTCACCATTACTTCGTCTGATAATCGCCGACAAAGTTCCTCCCAGCATTTTTGAGGGAATCGAGCAAAAGCCACTGATGGCATTATTATACCTAGCTTCCCCCGTGTCACAGTTATAATAAGCAAGTCCATAAGGGAACATGCCAATCCAGAAGTTTATTCCATCCGAAGTATACATGGGGCCTATAGAATTGATAGAAAGGCCCGAGCTCGCCGTATTAAGGGAATAAAAATGGAAAGGAGACGGATACGTATTAATATGAACAATACCGCCATTTTGATTCACGATCCATATATTTCCATATCCGTCAGTAGCAATATCCTTACTGAATTTCAGATCATTCACTCCAGCAAAAGTATAGTTCTTCCAGCCCACATCCGGATGATTTTCATCCATAATGCTGACCCCCTCCCAGGAACAAGCCCATAGAGTATTTGTCACCGGGTCTTCAATGATCCGGTAATAAGTATCAAAATAATGACTCTTGTAAGGATACTGATGGATCTGTGGATGGGCAGCATTTTCCGGTTGATCCATCCTTAACATACCGTATTCCCAGGTTCCGATCCAGAGATGATGGCGCTTGTCAAGATAAAGAGAATAAGCCGAATTGAAAGCATTCAGTTTCGGATAAGAATAAAAGCAGTGGCTTCCCCTGCGAAAGCGTATCAGCCCATTGTTCCAGGTACCCAGGAACAAATTCCCCTGATTATCCTCAATAATGGACTTGACACTATACGAGCCCATTCTCCCGGAATTACCCTTCGGAGAGATGAGCCGGCTATTCCTGCTGTTATAAGTATAAAACTGATTGGACCGGGGAAGAAAGCAGGAAAGTCCCCCATCCGTTCCGATCCAGATGGTTCCATCCTTAGAGCAAAACAAAGTGTAGATAATCCTCTGATTCTCCCCCGGCAGATAAAAGGTACGTATTTTCCCCGTCCGCTTATCCATCCGGACCAACCCGTTTTCAGTACCGATCCATAAACCGTCATGATGGTCTTCGGTGATACTATGTATGACATTATTCGGAAGGATGTTCGGCGAAAAAGCATCCGACTTGAAAGTTTTCATTGTATACCCATCATATAATTTCAGTCCCAAACTCGTTCCCAGCCACATCAATCCGTCATGATCAAAGAAGATGCTTCCATAATTGTCAGAAAGAGAGGTTGAGATAGTTGTAAAAATATGATAAGGCACGTTCTGTGCTGCACATAGTTCACTGGCAACGAGCAGGAACAGGATAGATATATATTTTTTCATGGGATGCAAACATTGAAAACGAAAAGCAAATATAGCAATTAAAAGGTATAAGAACGAAAAAAAAAGGCATAAGGGCAAGTGATTTCACAATTTGTACCCTATAAATAACAAATAAGGGACATGCTTTCTCCATGGTTAAGTTATCTTTGCAGCGGTATAGACAAAGTACAATAACTCGTCCAATTCCCGACAAGAACTTTTTTAATCAATACCAGGGACCAACCTAAACGAGGGGGGGAAAAGCAAGAACTTGCAAACTAAAAACTTTTATTAATATATATCTGTATGCTTAATAATCAAATTAACAAACTGACCAGTACCATGTTATTTATACTATGTACTATCACAGGAATTCTGTTCCAGTCTTGTAATAATGACAACGATTACCCAGCTGTCGATAACCAGCCTCCTACTATTTCGTTGACTACTGATCATATTCAGACAGAGCCAGGACGTCAATTTACGATTGAAGGCCTTATAAAAGATGCTGACGGACTGAAAAGTATTACAATTGCAAACAGTGAAATATTTCTTAACAAGACCATCAATCTGTTAGAAGACCATCCGGACACATTGCTCCATGAATATCACCTAAGCTATAACTATACCTCCAGTGATAAGTGGACAGACAATCAGCAATTTCCGGTCAAGATCACAGCCGAAGATGTCTGTGGACACACTACTGATGCCACAGTACTCGTAACTCCTGACGGAGATTTTACAGCTCCTACATTTACAACCGTTCCATCAAGCGAGATTACCGTATTAAAACAGAATCCAAAACTTACCCTCAATTGTATAGCTAATGACAATAAGGCCTTAAGTTATATAAAAGTTGAAATCCCCGGACTTCAGATCAACGATAGTATTCCTACCGGTGATGTCAAGACCTATACTCTTCAGAAGACTTATTTATTACCTCAGAGTGAAGTATCATACGAGATGACCATCACTGCTGCTGATAAATTTAACAATAAGGTAACGGCTAATAGCCGTATCAGTGTATCAGATATGCCTGATTTCGAAAAGATGTATCTCTCAGATGTCACGGACGTAGCCCAACTTTCAAGTGATCTATTCGGTGTCCCCATGCTGATTACCCATACCGGTAAGTACCAATATCAGGCACGGTACTATAATCAGGCTAAGGGTACTCAAATCAGATTCATACCACAGAAGACTGATTTTTCTCCTATCTGTTTTGGAATTGATCCGGACAACGATAAGGTTCTGACCAGCAATCCGTCTACTTCCAAGCCTATCATACTCAATGATATTGCCTACTATGAGATTGATTTCAACACTGTAAGTGGAGAATATTCCATCCAAGAATACAAACCTACTGACAAGCCATTTCCAGAAGGCCAGCCCATGTTCTTAAATGGTACGAGTGGCGAGACACAACCTTACCAGCTAAGTCTTGCAGGAGAGAATCTGCCTGGAGCAGGAAACTGGTCTACATCCAATCCCTTTATTCTCACACAGGATCCCAATAATCCATATCTGTTCTATGGTGAAATGACGCTAACTGCCGGTACAGAAATCAGCTTCACAATTACGCCCAAGCACAATTGGGGCTGGTGGCCATCTCCTTTCTACAGATTTGAAGCGAAAGGTGTTCCCGATTCAGGAGAGAATGAATATAACACCCTGGATGATGGTAATAACATGACCCCTGTTACGGTCAAGACCTCTGGGAAATATCGTTTCGAATTCGATACCTCCTTGTTACGATCCAGGTTATATCTTGTCAAATAATAAGAAACTTAAAACCTAACAGAAATGAAAAAATACATTATTATGATATTGGTATGTCTTTGTGCTCTTAGCGCAAATGCACAGAGCACAAAGATTACCGGAAAAGTAATCTCTTCATCCGATAAAGAACCGCTTATTGGTGTTACTGTCAGAGTATCTGGCACGACAGGTGGTTCAATTACCGACATAGACGGCAACTACACCATAAATGCAGATAAAGATGCCACGCTCACCTTTTCTATGATCGGCTTCAAGACAGAAACCGTCAAAGTTGGTGAACGTAAAATAGTTAACGTGATCTTGTCCGATGCTTCCTCCGATTTAAATGAAGTAGTTGTCATCGGTTATGGTTCTGTAAGGAAAGGAGACCTAACCAGCAGTATCTCTGCAATCAAGGGGGATAAACTAGAGCATTTGAATACCGGCAATGCTATGGATGCCCTTCAAGGACAAGTTAGCGGTGTTGAGATTTCTAATTCAGGTGCTCCGGGATCATCTCCTCGTGTTATTATCCGTGGTGTATCCACCATTAACGGCTCTGACCCTCTATATGTCGTAGATGGTATGCCGGTCGGTACAAACATCAATTTTCTGAATAAAGACGACATAGAAAGCATGCAAGTCCTAAAGGATGCTTCTGCAGCAGCTATCTACGGTACTCGTGGTTCTAATGGCGTCATCTTAATCACTACAAAAAAGGGAGAAAAAGGTGCTGTTAAATTTACAGGTTCTGCCTCCATGGGGTTACAAACTCTTCACAAACCAGACATGGCAAAAGCCTCAGAATATGAGCAAGTATATAAAGCCCGTTTTATTAATGATGGGAATGAGCCTTCCTATAAAGGCATCAACAACATTAAAGATTCTCAAGGTACGGACTGGTGGAACCAGTGCATGAGAGACGTATCATTACAGCAGAATTATGATTTAGGCTTTTCCGGTGGTAATGATAAAATCCTTTACTCTGCCAGTCTCGGTTACTTCCGGCAAGATTCCCAATATAAAGTTGGCTACTGGCAGAAAGTCACTGCACGCTTCAGTATGGAATATACTTTCAACAAAATAGTGAAAGCAGGCATCAACTTTACCCCTAAATATGAAAATTGGGATAATACTCCGAGTTTAATGGGTTCCATTATGGCAATGGATCCGACAACACCTGTTATGCGTCCAAAAAGCGAATGGACAAGTAACGAATACAGTAATTATGCCCGCTCCAACAATAATGAGGAATGGAATCCTGTAGCCTCAATGAGACGACTGGATGCCAACTCAGATGAATATGGATTGCTGACAACCCCCTATATAAGTATTACCCCCATATCAGGACTGACATTCCGAACACAGTTTGGCATGAATGCCCGCTTCCGCTTGTCCGACACTTACAATCCCAACTTCTTCATTGATAATCTGGAACAGAACACCAACAGCAATGCCGATCGGCACATGGAAAATTGGATTGACTGGAACTGGACCAACACCCTCACATGGATCAAATCATTTCAGAAGAAGTATAACCTCAATTTAATGGGTGGCTATACGATGGAGCATTTTGCTGATTACTGGGATGATGCCTATGCAGAAGATATTCCTTCCAACATGAAAGATATGAGATATGTAAGTGCTGGCACAAACAACATGAAAGCATCAGGCACAAATTCATACTCCTCACTGATCTCTTATCTTGGACGTGCTATGTTCAACTATGATGAACGTTATTATCTGACTGCATCAGTACGTATTGATGGTTCCTCTAAATTCCCTAAAGGAAAGAAGTACGCTACATTCCCAGCTATTTCCGCAGCCTGGAGAGTAACCGGTGAACCGTTTATGCAGAATCAACATCTTTTCGACGACCTAAAAATCCGGATGGGTTGGGGTAAAGTCGGGAATCAGAATATCGACAATTCCGCATATATCAGTTCTATCGGTGCAGCAGATTATGTGTTCGGCACAGATGCATCACGCATAGTCGGTACCGCTGTAGGATCAATTGGAAACTCTAACGTGAAATGGGAAACTGTAGAAGATTATGACATCGGAGTAGATATGACCCTATTGCAAAATCGTCTGAAGATTACAGCTGATTATTTTAATAAGACTTCACATGATATGTTGATGAAGAAAGATAACCTTCTTATTTTAGGTTATCCTATGTGGAATGGACAGATGTGGGA
This sequence comes from Prevotella sp. UBA5379, assembly GCA_002409785.1. Classification (GTDB taxonomy): domain Bacteria; phylum Bacteroidota; class Bacteroidia; order Bacteroidales; family Bacteroidaceae; genus Prevotella. The sequence goes on from DHOX01000024.1 coordinate 6,180, forward strand.
AAATGTCGGAAAGATGAGAGCAAGAGGCTGGGAATTCAGTGCCAACTGGAATGACCACATCCGTGATTTCCAATACGGCGCCGGGATCAACCTCACCTCCGTAAGAAATAAAGCCATCAAGTTATTAGGCGAACCAATCTATACCGGTGGTTTTAACGGTGATTACATCATTCGCAACCAGGAAGGGCTGGACATTAGCCAATTCTATGGATACAAGACAGATGGACTTTTCCAGAATGAGACAGAAGTAATGTCCTATACCAATGAACATGGAGTTCCACTCCAACCAAATGCCAAGCCTGGAGATATACGGTACAAAGATCTGAATCATGATGGAATCATTGACGAAAAAGACAAGACTTACATCGGAGACCCATTTCCGGATCTGATGATTGGCTTCAATCTTAATGCTTCCTGGAAGAACTTTGATTTCCAGGCTAACTTCTATGGTACGCTTGGGAATGACATCTTCAATGAGAATCGTGGACGCTATTCCGGAGTTGGAGGCCAGAACGTTTATGCAGGCACTTATAACAAAGTCTGGCATGGCGAAGGAACAAGTAATGACATCCCCCGGCTCTCCGTCAACGATGCAAATATGAACTATAAACGTCCATCCGATTTCTTCGTTGAAAATGGTTCTTATTTCCGCTGTAAACTGTTACAGATCGGTTATACATTACCTAAGAAGTGGTTCAATAACAAATACTCCTTACGGTTATCCTTCTCCGCTCAGAATTTGTTTACCATCACTAGTTATTCTGGAGAAGATCCAGAAACAGCTTCTCTTGGCAGCAGCGTAACAGAGGCAGGTATAGACTATACCGGGTATCCTAACCCACGTACATTCCTGTTTGGCGTTAACATGAACTTTTAGATACATACATCAATAAAATCAGAATGATTATGAATAGATATATATTTAGTTTCATAACAGCCGGGGTATTTATCCTCGGATTAGCATCCTGCTCCGATTTTCTGAACCAACCCATTAAAGGTCAGCAGGATCTGAATAATTATTTTTCAAATGAAGATGAATGCAAAAGACAAATCACAGGATGCTATCAGAGTATCTTCTTTGATGACTGGTGGCAAATACAGAAATTCTATGTCTGTGGTGATATGTGCACCGATGATGAATGGATGGGAAACACCACACAGGATCCTGGAGAATACCGTGATCTGGCTCATTATACAGGTAATACCATCAATGGAGGAAATTGCGCTCAGAATTTCTGGCAATACCGATACAAAGGAATACTCCGTTGCAACATTGCCATCCAACGTATTCCGGAAGTGCATTTCAATGATTCCACCCTTCGTGACCGCTATATAGCAGAAGCAAAATTCATACGAGCCTTTGAATATTTCGACCTTGTCAAAAATTTCGGAGGTGTACCCTTAGTGCTCGGACTGAAAATGCCTTCAGAAATAAGGGGGATCACCAGGGCAACGAAAGAAGAAACCTATGCCCAGATTGAAAAAGACCTTCAAGAAGCCATTCCAAAACTCCCTAAAAGAAGTGAATACAGCAGTGAAGACCTGGGACGTGCTACCAGTGGTGCAGCCAAAGGTCTATTAGCTAAGGTTTACCTTTACGAAGATAAATATAAGGAAGCAGAGCCTTTACTACAAGATCTTTGTTGCCGGGGCAGTTATTCCGGAAACACACCTGAATACAAATTATTACCCAATTTTGGTGATGTCTGGAGTATGGACCATAATAACAGCGAAGAGAGCTTATTTGAAGTCCAGACCAACAGTAATATCACCTATAACCTTGGAGAACGAATTTCTGTCGTAACAGGATCACGTGATGATGAGGGATGGTCATGGGGATTGCCAACAAGTAACCTGGAGAAGGCTTTCAAGGATGCAGGTGATTCGATCCGGCTACTTTATACCATCATTAAAGACAGTGCTACTTACATTCCGGGAGATCCGACCTATTCAAGGGACAAGCCTTATCGTATCATGCCAGATGAACATAAATCTGCAAGATGCAATATGAAATTGTATATTCCGAAAGCAAAACGTCCCCAACCATACGATGCACCGCATATTCCTCTCAATTATCGCCTGTTACGCTATGCAGATGTACTGCTGATGTATGCAGAAGTGGAAAATGATCTTGGTAATGATGCAGAAGCTCAATGGGGCTTGAATCAGGTCAGGGAACGTGTAAAACTCCCGGATGTCACTTCCACGGGCAAGCAACTTCGTGATGCTATACGGTTGGAACGCCGACTGGAATTAGCTCTTGAAGATAATCGCCTGTATGATCTCCGCCGCTGGAAAGATGATAATGGCAAGTATGCAATTGATAATATCATGGGGCCCAACGGGACATTTGTGAAATATAATCTGTATGAATCTACAGATAAATATGAAAAAAATAATCAAAAAGAAAACAGTAACAAGGGCTATTACTTCAAGGAAGGAAGAGATGAACTATTCCCTCTTCCTAATTCTGAGATTACCATGTCTAATGGCAGCATCCAGCAGAATCCAGAATATTAGATCCAATCTATAATACAGAATTCAAAAAGGGGAATATTCCTCTTTTCTTGAATTCTGTTCCTGAAATATTCAGTAACTATAACAGAAGAACAGAATTTTTCAAGAATAAACTTTTAAAATTCTATTCGCTTTCATTTTACTTTTGACAATGAAGAATATTAAAATTTTACTTTCTTTTTTAGGATTCACATTAATGATGTTATCTTGTAGTAGTGAAAGTACTTTCCATCCGGATTATGTACTTACCAGAAATGCAGATACCACGATGACCGTAAATATTGATGCGAATACGACCTATCAAACTATTGATGGTTTTGCTTCTTCCGATGCCTGGAATATGGATTTCATCGGTAAATATTGGAGTCAGAATTCCAAAGATGATATTGCCAAGATGCTTTTTTCTCAGAAGATCACCAATGGACAACCGGAAGGTATCGGACTTTCCATGTGGCGTGTCAACTTAGGTGGAGGAACGGCTGAACAAGGTGATGAAAGTGGGATAGAACAAGAAGAACGACGAGCCGAATGTTTCCTGAACAGTGATGGATCATATAACTGGAATAAAGCTGCCGGCCAACAATATTTCATGCAAAAGGCCAAAAATTACGGTGTAAAGAGTTTTGTCTTTTTCAGCAATACTCCTCCCGTTTTTTATACAAAGAACGGGAAAGGTTATTCTGACAGTAAAGCAAACAGCAACTTGAAAGATGACTGTTATGATAAATTCGCAGACTTTCTTGCCACAACAGCCTTACATTTTAAGGAACAAGGCTATTCTATCTCCTATATCAGTCCGGTAAACGAGCCTCAATATAACTGGAGCGGTGGTCAGGAAGGCAGTGGATGGCAAAATAGCGAAGTGGTAAAATTAGTACGGAATCTTGACCAAAGCCTTACTTCTAAAGGATTGGACAGCACCAACATCTTAGTTGATGAAGCTGGTGCATGGAATGATTTGTATGAGGCTGATGCAACAGCAGGTAACGGCCGCAGTGATGTCATCAATGATTTTTTCAATCCATCTTCATCTGATTATATAGGTAATCTGAAGCATGTCCCCGCTCTGATCTGTGCTCACAGTTATTGGTTGGATACCTCGTGGGACCAATTGCAAAGCACCCGACAGAAAGTCAATGCTGCAGCTAAAGCAAAAAATCTCAAGGTTTACCAAACGGAATGGAGCATGATGAGCAGCAATTATGATCTGTTCAGTAATTATGATAATGCCACGCCAATGGATTTGGCTTTAACATTATCGGAGGTCATTCATGCTGACCTGACACAAGCCAATGTCAGTTCGTGGGCTTTCTGGACCGCTTGCGACCGTGAACGCTGGAGCCAGAAAAGTCGTTTTTTCCTGATTCGGCTGATCCCAGTAAGCGGTGATTATGGCTCTCTGACAGAAGGTGGCACCTGCGAATCAACCAAGAATTTATGGGTGTTGGGCAATTATAGTCTATTTATCCGTCCAGGATATAAGCGTGTAAGTGTATCCTTACCTGTCAGTGGAAACCAATTCTTCGCTTCTGCTTACATCTCTCCAGGCAAAGATAAATTAGTAATTGTATATACAAATACCAAGACTAAATCCGTCAAGGTCGATAATCATATTTCCATCCAAGGGCGGACAACAGACAATCCGATAGAATATATAACTACTTCTGGAAGCAATCTTCAAATGGTTTCCTCCTATGATACAACTATTATCCCATCACGCTCTGTAGCAACAATCATTTATGATCTCAAATCATGAAAATGATCAATACTTTTCTGGCAATGCTGCTGCTATCCACCAGTTTCTGCTATGCTGATAATCATAAAGTGGAAAAATATGTAATCAACATAGATAGTCAGGAACAGACCATTGACCATTTCGGAGCTTCCGACGCTTGGAGCATGAGATATTTGGGTCTATGGCCTGAGAAACAGCAACGGCAGATTGCCGACTGGCTGTTCAGCATGGCAAAGGATGCATCGGGGAAACCCCGTGGAATCGGACTGTCTCTGTGGCGTTTCAACCTCGGTGCAGGAAGTGCCGGTCAGGGTGACGCTTCACATATCCAGTGGTTTACACGTACAGGATGCTTCCTGCAGCCTGACGGATCCTATAACTGGAAAGCACAACAAGGACAACGTAACTTTCTGAAACTGGCCAAGGATAGAGGTGTAACGCATTTCCTGGCTTTTCTCAATTCTGCGCCTGTCTATTTTACGAAGAATGGTTTGGCAACCAACACAGGGCGAGACGGGACTATGAATCTCCGCGAGAATTGCTATGGCCGGTTCGCAAAGTTTATCGCCACCTCACTGAAGGGCCTTGAACAACACGACAGCATTCACTTTGACTATATCTCTCCGGTGAACGAGCCGGACGGCAACTGGAACTGGAAGGGGCCTAAACAGGAAGGATCACCTGCTACCAACCGTGAGATAGCCCGGTTAGTCAGGATCATGGGCAAACAATTTGTCCGGCAACATGTCAACACGAAAATCATCGTAAATGAAAGTTCAGACCTGCGCTGCCTGATGGGCATTTACCGTACCAGTTGGCAACGCGGGAACACAATCCGGACACTATTCTCAAAAGACAGTAGCCGAACTTACATTGGATCTGTTCCCAACGTGGCTCATCTTATCACCGGACATGATTACTGGACAGATACCCCGGTACAATATATGCATGATAGCCGTGTGGCTCTACGGGACTCTCTTCATAAATATAACCTGAAATTCTGGGCCTCGGAAATCTGTATCATGGATAATGACCAGGAAATAGGCGGTGGCAACGGTTATGACTTTTCCATGAAGACTGCCCTGTACGTGGCAAGGATCATGCACTACGACCTCGTATTCGGGAATGCCTCAAGTTGGTCATGGTGGCGCGCCGTAGGTGGTGACTATAAGGACGGACTGCTCCGCGCCTACAGCACACCTGATAAAAAGGACGGTCATGTGGTAGATTCCAAACTCCTCTGGACAGTCGGCAACTACAGTCGTTTCATCCGCCCGGGAGCTGTCAGATATGACATCCAGGCAAAAGACTCCCTGGGGAACAGTATCTCTGAAGGTGCTACTGATCCTTATGGGATCATGTGCTCAGCCTATCAGAACACGGATGGCAGATGGACGGTGGTAGCTATCAACTATTCAGAGTCCATAAAACCCTTTCATTTCAAGACCAGCAATGATGCTGTCCCTTCCTGGCAGATGTACAGGACGTCGAATATCTCCACAGAGGACCTTGCCCCGGTGGGCAGGACGAATGGTGACACGACCCTGCCTCCACGTTCAGTCACTACTTTTATAGGAGTTAACGTCTCTCCTCTCACAAAAGATAGAAATATTAATCCTTGACTCTTAGCTTCAAGAATACTCCTTTTACCTTGAAGAAATTTCCACAGGCTTCTTCTCAGCTATCGACAGTAACACACACAATCGCCATGAGTGATGTAAAGGAAGGTGTATTTCCAAATACTAATCAAATAGCTGGCGCAAAGTCAGTCACTAATTTCCCTGCCATAAAAACAAGTGCTGAAGCTATCTTTGGTAACGCTCCTTGTCGTAACCCAAGCCAAGATCTATAAACGATCCGGCATCTGCGCCTTCAATACACTCCTGATGAAAAGATACGGCTGTATTGTATGCACCAGATAATCTGCTTCAGTATGCTGAGCATAAGTAATCGCGGCTCAGCCTAAGGGATATCAGCAACAAGGATAAATTTTAGAATTACAGGCTCTTTTGAGAGTTTTTTTTAGAATTTAGAACCGCAAAATATGACCATCATCATCAAAAGCATGAGTAGATTCCAAATAGGCTTGTATTGATTCGAAATTTTCTCCTCTGATATTGCTACTGAACAGTCGGACTCTTTCCATAGCTTTAATGATAACAGAAGGATCTTGTTTTCTCGTCAGTCGTCTCAAAGCCCCAAGATAATCATCACGGAAAACGGTTGGAATAACAATTTTTGATTGACCGGCAGCAGTCAATTCTGCATTCATCATGATACGAGAAATACGGCCATTACCATCGGCAAAAGGATGAATTTCACTTACCACAAAAAGCATAAAGACAGCTTTTGTAAACGGGTCATCTAACGCCTGATAAATTTCAAAAGCCTTATTAAATGTACCCTTTACCAATCTATAATCCACGAAATGGGTATCACCAGCCCTGTTATTCCGCATCTTAAAAAGGCCCGGATTTTTTTCCGGCCGAGCAGACATCATAATAGAATGACGACGCTGAAGAATAGTAAACAACTCATCAACATTCTCAGGTACAACCGACATCTCCTTTCGATTAGATACAATATAATATGTACCTAGGACATCATGACTATCAGCATTACGCGCAGACATTGGCGTCTCTGTGTCAATAATTTTCTTGGCATCTTCCAGTTCAAATTCTGTCCCTTCAATATAATTAGAGAAGTAACTTTCAAAAAAAGCAAAATTCTTATAAGAAAGTTTTGTTGTATTCGGTTCCGGATAACGAGGAAATTCCTTTGACCTAAGTGCATTAAAAAGGATATTAAAAAGATGAATTCTTTCGGCATCATACGGTTCTCCAAGAACCCGTGCTTTTGCTAAAGGTGAAGAAAGGTTATTTGAAGACTTTGTAGAAAGTAAAGCCCCAATTATTTTGTCAAGACGTTTAAATTCCCTATCCATGCCCAGTTGGGGGGCGATCAGTTTTGCTTTATCCCTTAACTCATTGACTGATTTTTCTCCATTGGTTTGGATTTTCTTTTCCAGCTTATCCTCCAAATCTTCCTTATTCAAACATTTTGAAACACCTGATCGAGTTTGCCCTTTCTGTAAGTTCTCAAGGAAAGCACGCGGTTCACTTGATAAATATAACCCTTCCATAAAAGGAGAATCAGTCGGCATATCCTTCGGCCCTTTCATAAGATGTACAGTTATTCCTGGCAAATGTATATTACGAGTATAAATATAAGTAAGAAAGATTTCGCCTTCTTTAGTCGGATTACACTCAAAACCCGAACGATGACTAATCACTGCTTTAGGATATAGCTTACCAAGTATATAAAAAATATTCCTACGCACAATATGTTCCGGAGTATCATTCAGATTGGAAGTATAGACTCTGGGAGCTATCTTAATAATCCTCCCATCTTTCTTTAATTTCGTTATTTTCCGTGAGATTTCCGGATCAGAAGAAGATATAACAATTTCATTTCCAAAAAGATTTTCTTCCATAGTTCTGGCCTTTTTGTGCAAAAATAGAGATTTTTTTAGAATTACAGGCTCTTTTGAGAGATTTTTTTAGAATTTAAAGCTTTCAGAAGCAATCAGTCCTTGACTTTCAGTCTCCAGAATAATCCAGCTTCTACCACACCCCTTGCCAACAGATAAGTATCAAAAGCAAGCCATAAGGCATGATTGCCCAAGACTTTCCGGAACAGGATATATACGACAAAGTAACAAACTGCCGCAATGACGGAAGAGATCAGCAGACCTTTGGTATTCATGATCCCGACAAAGATACCATCCAGAAGGAAGGCGGCAACGCCGGCAAAGGGTATGGCCACAGCCCAATAAAAATAGGGGCCGGCAGCGGCGATGACATTCCGGTCACTGGTCAGCAGACTCAGGAAGGGTTTCCCGCCAATGGCATAAAGAAGAGTAAAAAGAAGCATGATGACAAAACCGAGTTGGAAGAAACTCCGGACCATATCCTGGAATGCCTTCCTGTTCTTCGCACCATAATATTTTCCGCCTAATGCCTCTCCGGCATAAGCAAAACCATCAGTAAAATAAGAAAAGATCGTAAAGAACTCCATCAGCAGAGTGTTGACGGCCAGGATGACTGCTCCCTGACGGGAGCCTATAGCCGTAAAACTCAAAGAGACAGCGACGATGAATAAAGTACGGATAAAGATGTCCCGGTTGACCTTGAAGAATTCTCCCCATGCTCTCATATTTCCCCTCCAGCCACCGGCTGTATCCTTCAGATGCTTCCACAGCCTCCGATAGTTGACCAGCCAGAAAGACACGGCAATCAGAAAGCCGCTCCACTGGGCGATGAGTGTGCCGAAGGCCACTCCTTCAATGTCCAGACGGGCACCGAAGACAAGGGACAGACTGGCGATCACATTAATGATATTCTGCAGGATAGATACAAACATCGGAAAACGTGTATTCTGCATCCCCACATACCATCCTGTGAAACCGTAAAGGCTCAGGACAGCAGGTGCTCCCCAGATCACAATAAAACAATAACGCTCACAAAGTCTGGTAATATCCGCTGAAGGTCCCATTGCCCACAGGCCAATGCCGATGACCGGTTTCTGGAAAAGCACGAAGAGCACCCCCATGCCGAAACCAATGGAGAGCGCACGCAGCAAGAGACGCATATCCTCAGCCAAATCACGGCGTCCCAATGCCTGGGAGGTCATCCCTCCCGTTCCCATCCGCAGGAATCCGAAGACCCAGTAAAGGACATTGAAGATCATCGTTCCCACAGAGATCGCTGCGATATAACGGGCATCACCGATATGACCGACAATGGCCACATCACAAAGCCCCAATAAGGGAATGGTAATGTTCGAAATGATTGACGGTAAGGCCAATCGGAATATCTGATGAAAACGATCACTCAAAATGACAAACTGTACCCTGAAATATAATCTTGTAATTATCCGTTATTTTTCCACCAGCCGGATGCTTGTGGGAGATACAGTGATCCGACCCTTCTTATAGAGTTCGCCAATCCCCTTCTTAAAGACTTTCTTGCTCACATGAAAACGGTCATAGACATCATCCGCATCACTCTTATCCCCCAGATCACAATAACCTTCATTTTCCTGAAGATACTGCAACAGTTCACTCGCAAAAGAAAGCCGTTCAGCCTTTCCGGTCTGCTGCAGCGAAACATCTATTTTCCCATCCGGGCGGACCAGATCAATAAAGCCAGGAAGACGATCACCGGAATGCAGAGGCCGGAAGATCTGATCCTCATAGATCAGCCCCTGGTAATGGTTGTCAATGATCACCTTGAACCCCAGGTCAGTTTTCTGCCAGACCAGGAGTTTTACGGCATCCCCAGGCAGATACTTTTCCGGCGGCACCGGCTGGAGATACCGGTCAATCTTTGCCGTAGCCACCAAACGGTAGCTCTCTTCATCCATATAGATATACACCAGATAGTACTGTCCTATCTGCATCCGCATCTTCATCTCACGGAAGGGACAGAACATATCTTTCTCTACCCCCCAGTCCAGGAAGGCCCCGAACTGATTTACCCAACTCACCTTCAGCCATGCAAAATCACCGACCTTAGCCAAAGGCGTTTCCGTCGTTGCCACCGGCCGCTCTTCAGAATCAAGATAGATAAACACTTTCAGTTCATCACCCGGTTTTGCACCTTCAGGGACATATTTCTTCGGCATCAGGATTTCTCCATCCTTACCTCCATCAAGATACAGCCCGAAGTCTACTTCCTTGACAACCCTGAGCGTATTATAATCACCTACGCGGATCTCGAAATTCTCGGAATCCAACGTCTCATCCTTTTCGTTCTCTTTGTCTTTCATGTCATCTGCCATTTTATTCATTCGTTGATTCTGCCAGTCCATCCGTCCGGTCCACCCCATTACGGTTTTCACCAAGCGCATCTCCAGCCTTTTCCCGGTCCGCCCTTCTCGTCTCACCGATGATCTGTCCATCCTTAAGATGAATGGTCCTGTCCGTCAAGGCAGCCAGATTCTCGTCATGCGTAACAATGACGAAAGTCTGTCCCGTCTGATCACGCAAATCAAAAAAGAGTTGGTGCAGTTCAGCCTTGTTCCTGCTATCCAAGGATCCTGACGGTTCATCTGCCATGATGACATCCGGATGATTGATCAGCGCTCTGGCCACAGCCACCCGTTGCTTCTCCCCACCAGAGAGTTCATTGGGTTTGTGACCGGCCCGGTCTTCCAGGCCCATAAACTTCAACAGGTGCAGAGCCCGCTTCTCAGCCTTACTCCGACTCTGACCGGCAATGAAGGCAGGGATCATGATGTTCTCCAAGGCAGAAAACTCCGGCAGCAACTGATGGAACTGGAACACGAACCCGATATGCTGATTACGGAAATCACTCAATTTTCTTGTCGAAAGTTTCCTGACATCCGTCCCATCAATGAGAATCGTGCCACTATCCGGCTGGTCAAGCGTTCCGATAATCTGCAGCAGCGTGGTCTTCCCCGCTCCGGAAGGACCGACAATACTCACCACTTCCCCTTTATCTACATGCAAGTCAATGCCCTTGAGCACCTGAAGTTTGCCGAAGGACTTGGTGATGCCTTTCGTGTCTATCATGCTCACAGGAGCAGCATTTTCTTTCGTATCCATTGATATAACTTTTCATCGTATGCCCGGTCTCTTCCAAATGTTATCCGAAAACATCCGGACAATCCGAAAAAGAAAGGCGCAGAGTTTATTTGCAAAGATAATAAAAAAAGGTAAACCCATGGGTAAAGATACAAAGATTTTACGATTTGTTGGCAAATTGAAAATAAATTCACTAAAATGATGCCTTTCCTTGTTCTTTTCACATTAAAAGTTGTACTTTTGCAAGAAGTTATCCCACTTAATATTAAAAGATTAGAGATATGAAAGTAGCAATTGTAGGGGCCAGCGGCGCCGTAGGACAAGAATTCCTGCGTATTCTCGCCGAAAGAAATTTTCCTATGGATGACCTGGTGCTGTTCGGTTCTCATCGTTCAGCAGGCAGGAAATACAACTTCAAGAGAAAGGACTATGAGGTACAACTATTACAGCATAACGATGACTTTAAGGATGTAGATATTGCCTTCACCTCTGCCGGCGGAGATACGGCCGGAGAGTTTGCAGACACGATTACGAAATACGGAGCAGTGATGATTGACAACTCCAGCCATTTCCGCATGGACAAGGATGTACCTTTAGTAGTGCCAGAGATCAATCCCGAAGACGGACTGAAACGGCCCCGTGGAATCATCGCAAACCCGAACTGCACCACAATCATGATGGTCGTCGTACTGAACCCGATAGACCAACTCAGTCATATCAAGAAGATTCATATCTCTTCCTATCAGAGTGCCAGTGGTGCCGGCGCCTCCGCCATGAGGGAACTACAACAGCAATACAAGGAAATGGTCGAGGACGGAAAAGTCTCCACTATCCAGAAATTCCCACACCAGTTAGCCTATAATGTCATTCCGCAAATTGACAAGATGACACCGAATGACTACACCAAGGAAGAAATGAAGATGTACAACGAGACCCGCAAGATCATGCACAGTGATGTCCGCACCAGTGCGACATGCGTCCGGGTCAGTTCCCTCCGTTCCCATTCCGAGAGTGTCTGGTTTGAGACCGAGCGCCCTCTGAGCGTAAAAGAAATCCGGGAGGCACTTTCCAAGGCTCCGGGTGTCCAACTGAAGGATGATCCCCAGGCTTATGTCTATCCGATGCCTCTGGAGAGTGCAGGCAAGGATGACGTATACGTAGGCAGGATACGAAAGGACTTAGCCGATGACAATAGTTGTACGCTCTGGCTTACCGGCGACCAGATCCGCAAGGGAGCAGCCCTGAATGCGGTTCAGATCGCTGAATATCTGATCAAAACAGGCAATGTAAAATAATCAAAGAGACAGGTACGGAACTTTCTCCGTGTTTGTAGTCATAGCTTTAAATCAGCGGACCCGAGATTTATATTGACGGTTCGTTGATTTTTTTATTACTATGAACGGCAAGCCATCTCTGCCATTCTGGCTGACAGATGTCGTACAGGCAGAAGGACATCCTCCCGCGAAAGACTAAAGGATCTCTCATGGACATACTACCTTTGCTCACCCCTGCCCCAACCTCCTCAAACCGTTAATCTTTCACTATTTTAATCTATTTTCATTGAAATTTCCGAGAAAAACTTAACCTGTTGCAATATTACCTAAATAATCGGCATATCTTTTGCAATTACAAAGATTGAACGTATATTTGTCTTATCTAAACAAAACTCTCAGACTATGTTACAGAAAAGAATTTCTTCTATGACATCATTTATGTCGAATCTTACCTCCCTGATTTGGGACTATATAGCTCACCCGAATCACTATCCCATTAATTCCAAACTGCTCATTGAGCCCATGCTCGGTGAAACAATAATAGATGATCCCTCACAAAGCCGGGGATGCGAACAATATGATTTAAATCATTTCGTATCCAAGAACAGGATGGGCTGGAAACAGCCTAACTCGAAATCGATCAAGAAATTAGCAAAACAACTCTATAAATTCAATTGGTAATCGCTTCTTCAGGCTCTGCAGATGATGCAGGGCCTTTTTTATAAAGGGAAGAGCGGGCATCCGACTAGACAAATATTCCTCAAGTGCAGGAAGCGGGCTGAATCAAAAAGACTGTTGCATCAACAGATCGCAACAGTCTTTCGCAAAATCTTTCAACAGGGAAGACTTTACTTCTCAGCCAGCACTTCCACTTCCACGAGTGCACCCATCGGTAACTTTTTCACAGCCACTGCAGAGCGGGCAGGGAAAGGGTCGGTGAAAAAACCGGCATAGACTTCATTCATCGCAGAGAAATCGTCCATACTGTCCAGATAAACCGTAGTTTTCACTACCCTATTCAGACTGGTGCCGGCCTCCTTGAGGATGTTCCCGGCATTTGTGAGAGCCTGGCGGGTCTGCTCCCTGATTCCCCCGGACACTAATTTTCCGGTCTCCGGGTCAATAGGGATCTGACCTGAAGCAAAAATAAATCCATTAACTTCGATAGCCTGACTGTAAGGTCCGATGGCTGCCGGTGCGTTGCTTGTGTGAATTGCTTTCATCTTTATCTGTTTTTGAATTTACTCATAAGATCTGATGCACATTAAATCCTTTTGCATCCAATGCCTTTATGATCCTATTGATATGTTCCTCATTCTTTGTCTCCATACTGACACGGAGAATACAGGAATTGACCTTCTGCCGGTTTGCGGAGCGGTCATGATGCACACCTGTAATATTGGCACCGAGATCAGCAATTACACTGCATACGGATACCAGCCTCCCAGGCTGGTCATCCAACTCCATATCCAGTGTACAAAGCCGGCCACTCTTAGCCAGTCCACGGTTAATGATACGGCTCAGAACCGTCACATCTATATTACCGCCACTGACAATGCAGACAGTCTTCTTCCCCTTCACCGGGACCTTATTGAACATTACCGCTGCCACACTTGCTGCTCCTGCACCTTCAGCCACCATCTTCTCACTCTCGATCATGCGTAGGATGGCCGCGCAAATCTCATCCTCACTCACCGTGACAATATCGTCCACATATTTACGGCATACCTGAAACGTCAGACTCCCCGGTTCTTTTACGGCAATACCGTCAGCAATGGTCGATACAGACGACAGTGTCTCCACCCGGCCGTCCTTCAAACTTTTCACCATACCGGGAGCCCCTTCTGCCTGGACCCCATAGACCTTTACCTTCGGGTTCAGACTCTTGAGTGCAAAAGCGACACCGGAGATCAGTCCGCCACCGCCGACAGGCACCACTACGGCCTCCAGTCCAGGCAACTGGTCAAGTAATTCCAGGCCAATGGTCCCCTGACCGGCAATAACATTCTCGTCATTGAAAGGATGAACGAAAGTATATCCCTTTTCATCCCGTAACTGGATCGCCTTCTGATAGGCATCATCATACACTCCCGGAACCAGACAGACCTCGGCACCCAGCCGTTTGGTGGCTTCCACCTTACTGATAGGGGCACCGGCAGGCAGGCAGATCAATGATTTGACCCCCATGGCCGTAGCTCCCAGGGCCACCCCCTGGGCATGATTGCCGGCAGAACACGCCACCACCCCTTTTGCCTTTTCAGCATCCGAAAGTTGTGAGATCTTATAGTAGGCACCTCGTATCTTAAAAGACCCGGTCCTTTGCAAGCATTCCGGTTTCAGATAGACATCCACCTCCGGATTGATTTTAGAAGCATGTATGAGATCGGTCTTGCGCAGTACTTTACTCAAGACATATCTCGCTTTATAAAAGTTGTCTAATAATAGCATAACAGGATATTAATTTATGGGTACAAAAATAGGAATAAATTATGAGATGTGATCACCCCTGACCATAAATATTTTCTGCACTGCCTCCTCTGAATAAATGGCGGATATTTCGGATGACCTTGACGCCTGATTCTGGGCGGTATCCTCATGGAGGAGCAATATGCACCATTTCGCTCACCATTGACTATTGTCGTGAGAATTAGTGACTATGATCCTGACTTATCGTTTAAGAAACAACAATATTATTTGAACCGATATTTCCTCTTCACCATTCAACGGCAATAAGAGGTACCCCATCTTTCAAGAGACGATCTAGCCCTGCAATTGTCATTAGAAACCGGAAGATACAACCTCACGTTATTTAAAAAAAATCACATCTTTTAATTCGTTTTTATAATATTATTTCTATCTTTGTCAGGAAATGATGACCCTAAAGGAAATGATGAATGAAAATCCATCACTCACACTGTGGAGAACAACAACTAAAGGAAATCATTGAAACATACCTATATATCAATCTTTAAAACTCAATACAAATGCGAGCGTCAGCTTTATTACTTTTCAAAATGAAACATATAATAATTTTTTAAAAGATAAAAGAAACTAATTTTATCATAAATTTATCAATGTGTTATTATTTTTTTTATTATCTTTGCAAAAAATTAATAACCATCAGCCTTAAAACTGATGAATATAGACTTTTAAGAGTACGATTATAAATGAATATGCATCTTTTGAAAAAATTAATTACTTCTGCGAATTGCCTGATGATCATGTCACCGGTCATGGGGGCTGTTACAGGTGGCGGATCCGCCATCTGTAAAGATACTGTAAACGGGAAATCGTGGGGAATCATCAATGTTTCCGTATGCAACCTGAGATTATCCGGAGACTATGATGCCGGTATGGCTTCCCAGGCCTTGCTGGGAACACCGATAAAAATCCTTAAAGACACTTCATGGCTTGAGATAGAGACACCTGATCACTATAAATCATGGATTCTTGAAGCTTCACTTTGCCGCGTCACAAAAGAGGAGCTCCAGAACTGGAATGAAGCCCCCCAGGTGGTCGTGACCGCTATCTATGGCTTTGTATACAGTGACGATGACTTGAAATCACAGACTGTCAGTGACGTAGTTGCCAGTGACCGTCTGAGA
This sequence comes from Prevotella sp. UBA5379, assembly GCA_002409785.1. Classification (GTDB taxonomy): domain Bacteria; phylum Bacteroidota; class Bacteroidia; order Bacteroidales; family Bacteroidaceae; genus Prevotella. The sequence continues at coordinate 21,918 of DHOX01000024.1, forward strand.
CTACTTGATCAAAAAGGCAGTTTCTATCATGTCGCCTACCCTGACGGGAGGACCGGTTACCTGCCAGTCTCAGATGGAGCCATCGTAAGCGAATGGAGAAAGACCGTCAAGCAAGATGCACAAAGCATTATTGCCTCAGCTAAAAAACTGATGGGAATACCTTATATGTGGGGCGGCATGAGCACCAAAGGAGCTGACTGCAGCGGATTTGTCAGGACAGTTTTAATGGAACATGATATCATCCTCCCACGGGATGCCTCCCAGCAGGCTCTTGTCGGTGCACATATTGACATTGCCCCTGATTTCAGTAACCTCAGGCCTGGAGACCTGCTCTTTTTCGGATGCGGCTGCAAGGGTGACATGCACGTCTGCCATGTGGGTATCTATATCGGCAACAAGAAATTCATCCACTCATTAGGGTGTGTGCATATCAGCAGTTTCAACCCTGAAGATAAGGATTACGATGAATATGACCTGAACAGATTACTCTGGGCGCAAAGGGTTCTTCCCTACATCAATCAGGAAGAAGGGATCAACACCACAGACCGGAATGAATTTTACAAATAGGTATCAAGGGCTATAGGAAGGGTTTAAAATGAATAACATGAGTAAGGATAAAGCTATGAACCAGACGGACAAGACTTCCATTAATATCGGCCATCACGGAAAGAACGATCATTTGAAGATGAGTTTCTTCCCCTACGAACTGAAATTGAGGCATGTATTTACGGTATCCTCCTATTCGCGTACCACTACTCCAGATGTTCAGGTGGAAATCGAATATGACGGAATAAAAGGATACGGAGAAGCCTCCATGCCCCAGTACCTTGGGCAGTCCGTGGAAAGTGTCACTAAGTTTCTGCAGAAGACCGACCTGGATCAGTTTCAGGACCCGTTCCAACTGGAAGATATTCTGGCTTATGTGGACAGTCTATCCCCCGGCGATACGGCCGCAAAAGCTGCCATCGACATCGCCTTACATGACCTTGTAGGAAAGTTGCTAGGCGCCCCTTGGTATAAAATATGGGGATTGAACCGGGAGAAAGCTCCTTCAACCACCTTCACCATCGGCATTGATTCTCCAGACATGGTAAAACAAAAGACAAGGGAATGTGCCGGAAAATTCAATATCTTAAAGGTGAAATTAGGCAGCGATCACGATAAGGAGTTGATCGAAACGATCCGTTCCGTCACGAACCTGCCTATTGCCGTAGACGTAAACCAAGGGTGGAAAGACCGCGAACAGGCCCTTGACATGATCTTCTGGCTGAAAGAAAAAGGAATCGTAATGGTGGAACAGCCCATGCCCAAGGAAAGAAGGACAGATATGGCGTGGCTGACGGAGCACAGCCCACTGCCTACCTTTGCTGATGAAGCCGTACAACGATTAAAGGATATTAAAGACACAGAGGGAATCTACTCAGGCATCAACATCAAACTCATGAAATGTACGGGTATGAGAGAGGCCTGGAAAATGGCCAACTATGCCCGTGCAAGGGGCATGAAGGTGATGGTCGGCTGTATGACGGAAACTTCCTGTGCAGTCAGTGCGGCAGCACAATTATCTCCGGCTGTAGACTTCGCCGATCTTGACGGAAACCTGCTCATAGCCAATGACCGCTTCAGCGGAATGCAGGTAGTAAATGGAAAAATCACCCTTCCCGACAGACCGGGAATAGGAATCAGGAAAATCGAAGAATGAATACAAAACGACTGATACTTATCATGACCGCGTGTCTCTCCACCATTCTGCTTTCTGCTCAGGACTATCACTGGGAGTCTGACCTGCATCACCGTATATTGTATGACTTCTGCAAGACTCATAAAGAAGTCAAGGACTATATCCGGCAATATATCCCTGATGTCACAGACCAGGAGATGGACCAGTGGGAAAATACAGGTGCACTCGAAGTGAGAATCATTGACGGACAGAAACGATACTTCCGCAATGCGGCCCCTAACCTGTTCCTTATTGATGCCAGATGCCGGAAGATCAAGGAAGAGAAAGACGGAATCGAGAAAAACGGATATGAAACCGTCGACGAGTCTGATGTGCCGCTCATCATTCAGGAAGCACCTCACAATCCCTTACATCTTGCCGAGCCCAAGGCCATGCACATCACCTATACCATTTCCGTAAAGGCAGATGCTGTGCCGGAAGGGGAAATGGTACGTTGCTGGATGCCTTTCCCGCGCAGGGATATAAAAAGACAGCAAAATGTCAGGTTAATCAGCACAAGCGAAAAGAGCTATACCTTATCCCCGGAAAGCAGCGCTCATTCCACCCTATACATGGAAAAGAAGGCTGTGAAGGGTGAACCCACCGTCTTTTCGGAATCCTTCGAATTCACAGCATACGGGCAATGGTTCAACCTGCAACCGGAAGAGATCCGTCCGTATGATAAGACCAGCGAACTGTACAAGACCTACACCTCTGAACGTGACCGCCATATTATCTTCACGCCACGGCTCCGCCAACTTGCGGATAGTCTGACACAAGGTACGGAGAACCCCTTACTCAAAGCAAGAAAGATCTTCACCTGGATCAACGCCCATTTCCCCTGGGCTTCAGCCCGTGAATACTCAACGATAGAGAACATTCCCGAATATGTACTGGAAAATCATCATGGCGACTGCGGACAGGTGACCCTGCTCTTTCTCACCCTCTGCCGTATCTGTGGCATACCGGCACATTTTGAAAGCGGGTTCATGCTGCATCCTCAAAATGAGAATCTCCATGACTGGGGAGAGCTCTACTTCGAAGGGCCAGGATGGGTACCTGTAGACATGGCCTTCGGTATTCCTTCCTATGCGAAGAATACCGCAGAGACTTACTTCTTCCTGGGAGGTATTGACTCCTGGAGAATGGTGGTCAACTCCGACTTCAGCAAACCCCTGTATCCTGAGAAGGTCTATCCCAGAAGTGAGACGGTTGACTTCCAGAGAGGAGAGGTGGAATGGAAAGGCGGCAACCTGTATTTCGACAAATGGAACTGGAAGCTTGTATCCGATTGTATTCAAGAAAATCATAAATAATCAACTCAAGATTTCTTAGATTTCAGGGGATGAAAGTGCCCGGTGTAATTTCAAGAAGAGTCCAATTTTTAACATAAAATACTTGCTTTTATTCAAAAAAATTTTAATCTTTGTACGCGAAAGTTTCTAAGTGTTAAACAAATAAAATGCCAAAGGCTTTTTATTCATTGACTGTCATCATAATTCATTAATAACCAATTTAAACAAAGCTTATGAAAAGACGACTTGCCTTGATAGCAGTAATATTATTGTCATGCAGTGCTACAGGGAATTTTCTCTATGCTTCACCTGCACCACAAAAAATTACGCAGGACAACACTATCATCAAAGGTAGCGTTGTAGATGAAAAGGGAGAACCGGTCATTTCCGCTAGTATTACGGAAATAGGAAGTACACGCGGAGCGATTACTGATGTAGACGGGAATTTCTCTCTGAACACGACTCCAGGAGCCAAGATTCAAATCTCATACCTCGGTTATAAAACCGTAATTACCAAAGCGGCCAACGGCATGAAAGTGCAATTGGCACCGGACAATGCCATGCTCGACGAAGTAGTTGCAGTAGGCTATGGCCAGCAAAAGAAGGTCGATCTGACCGGAGCCGTTGCCAATGTGGACCTGAGTCAGACTCTGGCCTCCCGTCCGGAACAAGACGTTGCCAAAGCCCTTCAAGGGGCTGTCCCCGGCCTGTCTATCGTAAATTCCAGCGGAGACATCAACGGACAGCCTACTATCCGAATCCGTGGACTGGGAACTTTATCCAACGGTCAGGATTCATCACCGCTGATCATCGTCGATGGAGTACCTACTGACGACCTGACCATGATCAACAGCAATGATATTGCTTCCATTTCCGTGCTGAAAGACGCAGCATCCTCCTCGATTTACGGTAGCCGGGCTGCTTTCGGCGTCATTCTGATCACCACCAAGCAAGCCAATAAGGGTGACCGCATCTCCGTGAAGTATGAAAACAATTTCGGTTGGGACAATGCAACCGTGCTTCCCAATTATCCAGATGTTCCGACCCAGCTCAAGGCTGCCATGTCAGCAAAGAGCAGAGCAGGAGCTGCTTCCGTGGAACTCTTCGGAATGTATTTCGACCAGCTGCTCCCATACGCTGAGAAATGGGAAGAACAGAACCATGGAAAGAAGGGCTACAGCGTCATGACTCCTTACAAGGATGACAGTAATGTAGGGGATTACCGCTTTGTCAACGGACAGCCGATGTATTATGCCGATTATGATATTCGTAAGATCTGGTATAACAGTGCAGCACCTTCTTCAAGTCATAACATTTCTGTTTCGGGTTCCAGCGGCAAGACGACATTCTATACCTCCCTGGGATATGACCACAAGCAGGACGTCATGAAGTTCAATCCGGGCAAGCTGGACAGATACAGTGCTACCGTCAACTTAAAGACGGATGCCACTGACTGGCTGACTTTAGGTACCCGCATCAACTTCTCCCGCCGGCACATGGGAAGCGCCAATGCCTATAATAACATTTATCAGTATCTCTGGCGCTGGGGTTCCTTCTTTATTCCGTCAGGCATCATGCAGGATGCAGACGGTACGCAGGAAGACTACCGTATCGTTGCCATGCAGAAACAGGCCTCCCGTTCGTACGATGTACATGATGTGACCCGCATGAATGCCTACGCAACTGCACACATCACGAAAGACCTGACCCTGAATGCCGATTATACTTATCAGATAGACAACTATAATTACAGCTCCAGTAACAATAGTGTTTACGGTATGAACTGGACTGGGACCACCCCTACCTATATTGTCCAGCCGACAACAACAAATGCTTATCGCCAGAACATCAAGGTAAACAGGTGGAATGCCAATGCTTACTTAAACTATGCGCACACCTGGAATAGTGTCCACAATCTTAATGCGATGATCGGTATCAACGGAGAAGACTACAGGTCAGATATGTTCGATGCACTCAGGACACAACTTTACGACGAGAATTATCCACAATTGAATCTCGCATACGGAGACATGACCAAGGCCGCTATTGACGCCTCAACAGAAGACCGAGCTACAGCTGGTTATTTCGGCAGGATCAATTATAACTACAAGGATATTTACCTGTTAGAGCTCAACGGACGTTACGATGGCAGTTCCCGTTTCCCGCAAGGTGATAAATGGGCGTTCTTCCCATCCGGGTCACTGGGCTATCGCTTCACGGAAGAGCCTTACTGGAATCACCTGCATCAATATGTATCCAACGGAAAATTCCGTCTCTCTTACGGAGAAATCGGCAATGAGGCTGTAGGTGACAATATGTTCATTTCCACCATCTCCCCAGTAAGTCAGAGTTCTCTTTACTGGCTGGACGGCACGGGGGCTAAAGTCAACCAATTCTATATGCCAAGTTGGGTATCTTCAAAACTGACCTGGGAGCGTATTTATACGTTTGACATAGGAACCGATTTGAGTTTCTTCAATGATGAACTTACCCTTACAGCCGACTGGTATCAGCGGACGACAAAGGACATGCTCGCACCGGGCAACGCACTGCCATCAGCAATAGGTGACTCTGCGCCCTATACCAATGCCGGCCAACTCCGTACACGGGGATGGGAAATCACACTGAGCTGGCGGAAGCAGATGAATAAAGACTTAGGACTTTACGCCAATTTTGACATCGGAGACTCCAAGTCTGTAGTCACAAAATGGAACAACTCCTCTAAGTTGATCGGACATACCGGAGACCGGGCATACGCCTACGAAGGTGAAACCTGGGGAGACATCTGGGGATTTGAGACCGACCGCTACTTTACGGAAAGTGATTTCAACGGAAAGAATGCTGACGGATCATGGAACTATAAGAAGGGAGTAGCAGACCAGACCGGAATACAGACAGACAACTTCGTATACGGCCCTGGTGACATCAAGTTCAAAGATTTGAATGGTGATGGAAAGATCGACGGTGGAAAAGGAACGGTAGAAGATCACGGAGATCTTAAAGTCATCGGAAACACGATGCCACGCTATGAGTATAGTTTCCATGTCGGAGGCACCTATAAGGATTTCGACCTTGACATCTTCTTCCAGGGTGTCGGAAAACGCGATATGTGGACCCTGTCTTCATTTGCCTTTCCGGAAATGCGTTCCGCTGACCTTGCCATTTACTCCAACCAGACAAAATACAATGTGTATGATCCTGATAATGGGATCGTGAACATCAGCGAGAAGAATGAGTTTCCTTGCCTGTATGCCGGTAATGAGGCTGCCGGTAACGTAACCGCTCTTGCTGCCTACGGAGGTTGTCACAACTACTATCCGCAGTCCAAATACCTTGTGAACATGGCTTATCTGCGGTTGAAGAACGTGACCTTGGGCTACACCGTACCAGGATTCATTTCCAAGAAGTTCTACATCCAGAAACTGCGCGTTTACTTCAGCGGCAGTAACCTCTTCCTCCTTCACAAAGGCAGCGGGAATCTTCCTGTAGATCCTGAAATGAATGACGGCCAAGGAAGTTTGAGTTACGGTACCTGGGGACGTACTTATCCTATCACACGTACCTGGTCATTCGGTGTTCAGGTAACACTCTAATATAATAGTACAGCGACAAACAAAAAACTTAGTAATATGAAAAAATCTATTATATACATATTTGCAGCATCTATCCTGCTGCTATTTGCCAGTTGTAATGATTTCCTCGATAAGACTCCACGAGATACTTTTACAAACAGTCCTAAATTCTGGAGCAATTCCAATGATGTACAAAGCTATAGTAACAAGTTTTATGATGACTACATAGGTTTCAATTATGGAGGAAGTTTCGGATGGTTCTATTTCAAGAGCCTCAGCGATGACCAGGCCAATGCAAGTTTCGACAACTGGACCTATATCACCGTGCCCGCTACTTCAAGCAACTGGAGCGGCAATTTCACGGAAGTCCGCAGAGCCAACTATTCCCTTCAAGGCCTGGAGACATCCACTCTTCCCGCATCGGACAAACTGTACTATTCAGCTATTGACCGATTGAACCGTGCCTGGGCCTATTACCAGCTTGTACGGGAATATGGTGATGTACAATGGATCGACTATCCTATCCTGGACCTCAATGACACGAACATTTACGGAAAGCGTACTGACCGCGACGTAGTCATGGACTCTGTCCTCAACGATCTTGACTATGCCATCACGAACCTTCCTTCCAACATCAGTGACAAGACAAAATGGAGCAAAGAAATGGCTGAGGCCATGAAAAGCGACATCTGCCTGTATGAGGGTACCTATTGCAAATACCGTACGCTTACTGATAACGGGAAAGCACCGGATCTGGATCGTGCCAAGAAATACCTGCAGGAGTCTGAAGGTGCATCTGAAGCTATCATGAGTTCCGGCAGATACAGTCTGACGCCTAATTATGGAAATATCTATAATTCCCTGGACCTGTCAAGTAATCCGGAAATCATTTTCTACCGCAATTATGAAAAGGATATTGTCATGCATGGAACGGTTGACTACACCAGTGGCTCCTCTGAGCAACTTGGTATTACGAAAGATGCCATAAATGCATTTCTGTTCAAGGATGGCAAGCCATTGGCAACCACTACGCTGGATAAAGATGATAAGGCTGTAGAGAACCAAAATGGCAATTATTCCGTAGAAGGGATGTTGAAGAACCGCGATAAACGACTAAGCGTGCTCATCGACTCTATCATCTGTTTCAAGAACCACAGTTGGGCGCGCCTGGATGAAAACGGCAACACTCCAACCGCTGCCCAGCAGATGACTTCCTCCACCGGTTATACGATTAGGAAATATGACAATACCACACTTGACTCCTACTATCGGAATAATACCAATACGAACTATACCGATTGCCCACTGTACTGGTATGCCGTCATTCTCCTGAACGAAGCAGAGGCTAAGGCAGAACTGGGTACCATCACACAAAGTGACCTGAACCAGACCATCAATCTGTTGCAAAGTCGTGCCGGACTGCCTGACATGACCACGCAACCGGATGCTGACCCAGCCAACAATATGGGTGTAAGCAATTTGATCTGGGAGATACGCCGGTGCAGACGCTGTGAACTGATGACAGATAACTGGTATCGCTATTGGGACCTGGTACGCTGGCACCAACTGGACAAACTGGACAGCCAACAGTATCCCGACATCAACCGGGGGGCCAATGTATCAAATGTAAAGGATAGTACAATGACCGTAGATAATGACAAATACCTTATCGGGACGGTAAAGACCCGCACATTTGATAAGAAATATTATTTCTATCCTGTTCCAAGCAATGAGATCAACTTGGACAAGGGGAATATCCAGCAAAATCCTGGATGGTAACAACCTCAAAAGAGTTCAGGGACTGTTTATATCACAGTCCCTGAACTTTCATTTTTAAACAACAGTCCTGACCTCAGAAAGACAGAAACGAAAACGTTGATTTAACTTCAGACAGAATAAAACTTAAAAGAATGAAGAAACAGATAGTACTTAATCTTCTATTACTCGGATGGTTTGCCCCTCTTTTTGCTCAGGGACCAACTTTCACGAGGAATGACTACCAATCTATTGAAAGCATTTTAAACAGTTATACGAAGGGGGTACAAACAGGAAAGATCAAAGTAGATTCCATTCAATCTGCAAATGATACACTTACCGTCTATGCCACAAGCAATTTTTCCTATGTTCCCTTCAGAGAGGATAATTACACAAGTCTCATACAAAGACTAAAGGACACTTTATCCCCACAACATTCTTTTAAAAATATCCGTATCATCTCAGACGGCAAGAGTATCTGTGACTTGATTCCAAGGTCGTTCTTATCTCCGAAGGCTAAACGACCCGCCTTCACCAACCCCAACAATATTCCTCTTGTCAAAGACCTGGACAGACCTTATACGCCAACCCGTGGTCTTTACGGAAGACATCTTGCAATGTGGCCAAGCCACGGCGCCTATTACGAATTAGGACTTCAGCGCTGGGAATGGCAACGTGCAAGGATGTTCCAAACTGTCGAAGACAAATATACAGAAAGTTACGTTTTACCCTATCTCGTGCCGATGCTTGAGAATGCCGGCGCTATTGTCATGCTGCCCCGGGAAAGAGACCCGAATCCATACGAGGTGATCGTAGATAACGACGGCCATGAGGCCACCTCACCCTATTATGAGAAAAACGGAAGCAACTTATGGAGAAACGGAGAGGGAACAGGATTTGCTTATCTCCGAAAAATCTACAAGGATTTCGAAAATCCGTTTACAGAGGGAACTTACCGGGAGACCGAAACGGTAAGTAAAGAAAAGGATGCAAGCACCATAACATGGGCTCCGGACATCCCTGAGGACCGCAATTATGCGGTATATGTATCTTATAAATCATTGCCTAACAGCACCACCGCAGCCCGCTATACCGTATACCATAAAGACGGGAAGACCTCTTTCTCCGTCAACCAGAAAATGGGCGGCGGCACCTGGATCTATTTAGGCACATTCGATTTTGGCAAAGGGACGAAAGGAAAAGTAGTACTTTCCAACTATGCCAGGAAGGCTGGAAGCGAAATTACAGCAGATGCGGTAAAGTTTGGTGGCGGAATGGGTAATATTGCCCGCCGTGCAGATCCGGACAGTATCATCCGCAACACAAAGACAGACCGCAGGAGTGAACGTATCGCCCGCAATGCCTACCAGCCAAGGATCGATTACCCTTACCTCGTCAGCGGCTATCCCCGCTTTGAAGAGGGTGCACGCTACTGGCTGCAATGGGCAGGGGTCCCGGACAGCATCTACTCTCCCACTCATGGACGAGATGACTATGCCGATGACTATAAAGACCGCGGAACATGGGTCAACTATCTGGCCGGAGGCACAAAGGCCGCACCCGATTACAAGGGACTGAATATCCCGGTTGACCTCTCCTTTGCCTTCCACAGTGATGCCGGAACCGTTTATGGTGACTCCATCATCGGCACTCTCGGCATCTATGACTCCCAGAAATACAACGGGAAGTTTGCTGACGGCACATCACGAATGGCCTGCCATGACCTGTGTGACCAGGTCTTGTCAAGTATTACCCATGACATCCGTACGCTCTATGAACCTAAATGGACTCGGAGGGGTATGTGGGATGCCAGTTATTATGAAGCCTGGGAGCCACGGGTGCCGGCAATGCTGCTCGAACTCCTGTCACACGAAAACTTTGCAGACTTGCGCTATGGGTTTGATCCCCGCTTTCAGTTTACAGTAAGCCGTGCTATCTATAAGGGAATGCTCCGCTTCTTAAGTGACGAATATGGTTACAAATATGTTGTCCAGCCATTGCCTGTGGATCATTTTGCCGCAGTACTGTCAGGAGCCAGTAAAGTAAGACTAACCTGGAACGCCGTGAATGATTCTTTGGAACCAACGGCTGTCCCTGAAAAATATATCGTCTATAAACGAATAGGAAATGGAGATTTCGACAATGGAACTGTCGTGAAGAAAACGACTTATACCTGTAAGATCCCCGTTGATGAAGTAGTCAGTTTTAAAGTCACTGCCCTCAACAAAGGCGGTCAGAGCTTCCCGTCAGAAATACTCTCTGTCGGGATTTCATCCCGGTCTACAGCCAAACCGGTCCTTGTCATCAACGGGTTCGACCGTATCAGTGCCCCCGATGACTTCACCTCATCAGATGGCAAGGAAGCCGGATTCCTCACCGACATAGATAATGGAGTACCTTACAAATACTGCATCAATTATGTGGGAAAGATGAAGGAGTACCGCCGTTCTATACCATGGACAGATGATGATTCAGGAGGATTCGGTGACAGCTATGGCAACTACGAGAAAATGGTCATAGCAGGAAACACTTTTGATTACCCTGCCCTCCATGGAAGATGTATCATGGATGCCGGCTACAGTTTTGTCTCAGCAAGTAAAGCAGCTGCTGTAGCCAATCATCTGCTCAATGCACAAGACTATTGTGCTATAGACCTGATCCTCGGTAAGGAGAAGCAGACCAAGTTAGGACGTCCCGGAGTAACTCCTCTGAAATTCAAGACTTTTGATTCTGATTTACAAAGTGCCATTACAGACTATTGCAAAGCCGGTGGCCGGATTTTCATCTCAGGCTCTTACGTGGCCTCAGACTTATGGTTCAATCCGCTGGCTCCCGCAAAGGACAGTGACAAACTCTTTGCACAGAACATACTGAAATATAAATGGCGTGATGACAGGGCTGCCACTGACGGGGAAATCAAATTTGTAGCCTCCCCACTGACGACACAGCAGGAAGAATTCAGTTATTACAACAAACCCAATGAGACCTCCTATGTAGTCGAGTCACCGGATGCCATAGAACCGGCAGACTCCTGTGCCTATACGGCTTTACGCTATTCGGAAAACAATCTCAGCGCAGGCATTGTATTTGGCGGTTCAGCGCAGGACCACTGGCGCACGGTGGTCTTCGGATTCCCGTTTGAATCGCTAAAGGGAGATGCCATAAGAAGTTCCCTGATGAAAAAAGTCCTGAGTTTCTTACTCAAGTAATCCCTGAAAGCATACAGCGTCATGGAAAAAAGACAATTCACGAGGACAGTCCTGCTGGTCATCATGATCTTCATCTCATCGCTTGGGGGCCTCTCTGCGAAGGCGGGAGAGCCTTTCCGGTTTGTCGTACTTACCGATATTCACATTAATGCCAAGAAGGCAGATGCCATAGAAGACCTACGACATTCCGTCGATCAGATCAACACCTCAGACAGCATCGACTTCATCCTGGTAACGGGCGACATTGCCGATGAGGGCGACCGGGCATCACTGCTGATAGCCAAGAAAGAACTGGACCGGCTGAAAGAACCTTATTACATCATTATGGGCAATCATGACCAGAAATGGAGTGAGAGCGGGTGCATGGACTTCAAGAACATTTTCGGTTATGAACGTTTCCGCCTGGACCATAAAGGTTACCTCTTCCTCGGTTTCGGATGCGGGCCGATGATGAGAATGGCTCTCGGGCACATCTCTCCCGAAGACATCGACTGGCTGAAAAAGGAACTGGCACAAAACGGGAAACAGGGTAAACCTGTATTTATGGTAACGCACATTCCTATGCTTCCTCAGGATATGGACAACTGGTATGAAGTGACAGATGCTGTCCGGGCCTATCCGGTAAAAGCCTTCATCGACGGACATTATCATATTAACCGCTATACGACCTATGACGGTATTCCCGCGTTTATCAACATTACTAATCTCAGGCGCAAAGGACACCGGTTCGGTCAATACAACGAGTATGACATTACC
>DHOX01000024.1:34501-38326 GCA_002409785.1 Prevotella sp. UBA5379
GAAGAATTCCCTCAGGTAAAAGAAGCCTGGACGGTCAGATCACGTGCTGCTATTTTCTCTTCACCCGTTGTCTATAAAGGAAAAGTATATACGGCTGATGACTTAGGAAGGATCAACTGCTATACGCTGAAAGACGGTCGTCTCCTATGGAGTTGCCACACTCACGGACGCATTTTCGGCACTCCGGCGATCGCAGGGGGAATGCTTGTTGCCGGATCTGCGGACAACCGTATCTACGGTGTCAATGCCAGAACCGGACAAATCTGCTGGCAACTAAAGACACGTCGCCCTGTTGTCAGTGCTGTAACGATCGACAAAGGTATCGCCTACATCGGAGCAAGCGACAGCACCTTCCGGGCTATCAGGATCAAGGATGGAAAATTGATCTGGGCAACCGGGGGGATTAATGGATACGTTGAGACACGGCCATTGGTAACTAAAGATAAGGTTATATTCGGAGCATGGGATAACACCCTCTATGCACTGGACAAGAAAGATGGATCCCTGAGTTGGAAATGGGTAACCTGTGCTGATAAGGGGATGCACTTCTCCCCTGCGGCCGTATGGCCGGTAGCCGCTCACGGAAAGGTATTCATCGTTGACCCAGAGCGCGCCATGACAGCCCTGGACTTGAAGACAGGCAGACAGCTCTGGCGGACGTATCAGAGCAAAGTCCGGGAATCGATCGGACTATCAGCAGACCATAAACGAGTCTATGCTAAAACCATGCGGGACAGCATCGTATGCTACTCCGCCGAAACGGACTTTCCGAAAGAACTGTGGAGTACAGATGTAGGTTTCGGCTATGAGCATGCCACGGTCATGCTGGAAGAAAAGGACGGAGAGGTGTTCTCGTCTACCAAAAACGGTCTGGTCTTCGCTTTAGATGCCTATACAGGAAAAGTATACTGGAAGCACAAAATAGGCAACACACTCGTCAATACGGTAGTGCCTTTGAACAAAAGAGAAGTACTCTATACGAATGAAGACGGGTTAGTAGGCAAATTAGTCATTCCGTAAAACAGACACAGCCATTTAAGAGCAACGAGAAAAAGTATAAAATGATCAAGAAGCAGCAGAAACATAGAAAATGAAAAGTACAAAAAATCTATCCTATTGGACATGGATACCCACCCTCTACTTTGCAGAAGGTATTCCTTATTTCATAGTGAACAACATCTCAGTGACCATGTTCACAAAAATGGGGGTACCTAACGGAGAGATGGCCCTGTTTACCAGTCTCCTCTATCTTCCATGGACCATCAAGCCCCTGTGGAGTCCGTTCGTGGATATTATCAAGACCAAACGCTGGTGGATCGTCACTATGCAGTTACTCATCAGCATCGCTTTTATTCTGCTGACTCTCACCATTCCGCACCCGGATGCAGCCACGATCAAAGCGGGAGCGACCCCTATCAGCCTTTTCACCTTTACGCTGATCCTCTTTATCATTACGGCATTTGCTTCCGCGACACATGATATTGCCGCAGACGGTTTTTACATGCTGGCCATGCCGGAAAACGAACAGTCATTCTTCATTGGTATCAGGAGTACCTTCTATCGCCTGTCATCCATATTCGGGCAAGGCGTTCTGGTCTATATTGCCGGCAAACTTGAACGTCAGACCGGCAATATCCCGATGTCCTGGGAAATCACGATGGGCATCCTTGCTGTCCTGTTTACAGCCCTGGCACTATACCATACATTTATCCTCCCCCATCCTGCTGTCGACGCCCCACACATTACTGATGAGACAAGTAACAAGGCCAAAGAGGTCATGAGAGAGTTTAACCGTACTTTTGCCACATACTTTGAAAAACCTGGTGTATGGCTGGCTATCGTTTTCATGCTCCTCTACCGTCTGCCCGAAGCCTTTCTTCTCAAGATGGTCAATCCCTTTCTTCTGGACTCTCCAAAATCAGGAGGACTGGGCCTTGCAACAGATGACGTAGGCATCGTATACGGAACCATCGGTGTCCTCTTCCTTACAATCGGAGGAATTATCGGAGGAATTGCGGCTTCCAAATGGGGACTAAAAAAAGCACTATGGCCTATGGCTGCGAGTATGACCCTGCCATGCGCCACATTCGTCTTCCTGGGTATGAGCCATACGACAAACCTGGTGGTCATCAGCACATGTGTGGCCTTCGAACAGTTCGGATATGGCTTCGGATTCACGGCTTACATGCTATACATGATGTACTTCTCAGAAGGAGAATTCACGACAGCCCATTATGCTATCTGTACGGCTTTCATGGCGCTGAGTATGATGATACCCGGAATGTTTGCAGGGTATATACAAGAGTGGATGGGCTACAAGGAATTCTTCTGGATGGTCATGATCTGCTGCCTGGCAACCGTTGCCGTCACCTTTTTTGTCAAGAAGAAAGTAGACGAGAATTACGGGAAAAAAGATAATCATAAAACAGATAACTGATGAAAAAGGTTTTTATACTCCTTTTCTGTGTCCTTTCTGCATACAGTCTGTATGCACAGAAAGTACAGACAGGAATAGAGGTTCTTAAAAGTCAGAACTTCAAGATATTACAAGGGGAACGTGTAGGACTGGTGACCAACCCCACAGGAGTAGACAATGAATTACGGTCAGACATAGACATCCTGGCTCAGGCGCCGAATGTCCATCTGGTCGCCCTGTTCGGGCCGGAGCATGGCCTCCGGGGCAGTGCCCATGCCGGCTCTGCAGTAGGCAATGACACGGATGCCATCACTCATCTGCCGGTATATTCCCTCTTTGGGAAGCATCGTATGCCCTCCCCTGAGATGCTGAAAGACATAGATGTACTGGTATATGACATCCAGGACATCGGCTGCCGATCATTCACCTACATCAGTACCCTGGACAACATACTGAAAGCTGCAGTGCAGAACCATATCAAAGTGGTTGTCCTTGACCGCCCAAACCCATTAGGAGGAGAGAAGATTGAAGGAAACATCGTTGAGGACGACTGCATCTCCTTCGTCAGCCAACTGAAGATTCCATACCTCTACGGACTTACGCCGGGAGAATTAGCCCTATTCCTCAATGGGGAGAACAGGCTTGGAGGGAAATGTGACCTGACGGTCATCAAGATGAAAAAGTGGAAACGCCGCATGACTTACAGGGATACAGGCCTGCAATGGGTACCTGCGTCACCACATATACCGGAGTCAGAAACAGCACCTTTCTATGCTGTCTCGGGAATTATCGGTGAGCTCGACAACATCTCCATCGGCGTAGGGTACACCCTCCCCTTTCGCCTCTTCGGAGCATCGTGGATTAAGGCGGATCAGTTTGCAGATGACATGAACGGCCTGCATCTCCCCGGTGTACTGTTCCGCCCCATCTTCTACACCCCGTTCTACGGTCCGGGAAAGGGTACGGAACTACAAGGGGTACAGGTCTATTTCACAAACTATAAGAAAGCTAACCTGTGCGATATTCAATTCTATGTCATACAAGAACTCTATAAACTCTATCCAGATCATGACATCCTGGCAAGCGACAACAAAGACCGCCTGGACATGATCGATAAAGTGTGCGGCTCCAGACAGATCCGACGCCTGTTGATGGAACATCATTTATGGTCGGACGCAAGACCCTATTGGGATAAAGATGTGAAAGCATTCAGGAAAATCGCAAAGAAATACTATTTATATAAATAATGTCATGGAAAAAACTACTGTAAAATCAAATCAGAGAATTCTGGCTCTGGATATATTACGGGGAATGACCATCGCAGGAATGATCCTCGTCAACAATCCGGGCGGCCCTCAGACCTATGCCCCCTTGCAGCATGCTGTATGGCTGGGACTGACCCCGACAGA
>DHOX01000024.1:38764-38927 GCA_002409785.1 Prevotella sp. UBA5379
TATCAGTCAGGCATAAATTCATTCCATGGATCATCGCAGGAATATTCATCGGCTATTATATCCTCCTGGAATGCTGTAACGGATATGCCCACGACAACACCAATATTCTGGCCATCGTAGACAACTATATCCTGGGAGCAGGACATGTCTTCAAACCGGAAAG
>DHOX01000077.1:0-7662 GCA_002409785.1 Prevotella sp. UBA5379
TGAAGTTTATTCCCGTATGGCTAAGGCAGCATTGAAAGATCTCATCGAAATATACTGAAAAACAGAAAGTAAGAAAGTAGTGGATATATAGACTAATAGTAGTCCTACAAAAAAATCTGTGAGTTTTTTCATCTTATTGAAAATGATTCGGGATTTTTTTATATCTTTGTATATAAAAAATTATATTTAAATGGCAAAACCTTTTATAAAGTGGGCTGGAGGAAAAGGACAACTCATTTCACAAATTGAGGCATATTTACCTCAGGAATTCGATAATTTGAAAGACATAACATATATCGAACCTTTTGTTGGAGGTGGTGCTTTGCTCTTCCATATGCTTAGCACACATTCAAATATTGTACGGGCTATTATTAATGATATCAACCCTAATCTTATTACAGCATATAAAACGATTCAGAAACAACCAAAACTATTAATAGAGCGTTTAACTGAAATAGAAGTTGAATATCTTGCACTTAGTGAGGATGAAAGACAAGTCTATTTTTACCGAAAGCGTGATGAATTCAATGGTAAACACCTCAATGACATTGAGAATACGGCAATCTTTATTTATCTGAATCGTACTTGTTTTAATGGGTTGTACCGTGAGAACGCTAAGGGTAAATTTAATGTTCCTTTCGGGCGATATTCTAATCCAAAGATTTGTGATGCAGAAACGATCCTTTCTGATAGTGAGCTTTTGCAGCGGGTTGAAATCTGTCATGGAGATTATACACAGGTTGAACATTATATCAATAGTAACCATACTTTCATATATTTTGATCCTCCGTATCGTCCTTTGAATGCTACATCAAGTTTTAATTCATACGTAAAGGAACCATTTAATGACGATGAGCAGATAAGGTTGAGCGTTTTCTTTACAGAAATGGCGAATAGAGGATGCATGGAAATGCTTAGTAATAGTGATTGTAGTGGAAAAAATCCGGAGGATAGGTTCTTTGACGAACTGTATAAAAATTTCTATATAGAGCGAGTCTGGGCAAAGCGTGGTATTAATGCTAAGGCTAGCAAGCGAGGGAGATTAACAGAGTTATTAATACACAATTACGAAAACATTGTTGGCAACAATGTTGGTGTTTTCACTGCTGCCAATATGGTTACTGAACCTATAACTGTATAAAAATGAGTGTACATACAAAACAAGAGTTCGAGACTTTTATGTCTCAGTTGCTCGATACGAATGCTAATTTGGCTTTCTACACTGATTTCCAAAAATGTAATGCTAATGTCAAGTCGATAGCAATAAAGCTCAATACCTTAAATTATCTAATTGGCCAAACGGATATGGAACAAGCTATTCGTGAGCTGTGGAATAATGACCCTAAAGTCTTTTCTGTGCTCGATATTTTGATAGCTGTGAGAACCAACGATAAAAAGATGGCTCTTAACGACAACGGCAAGGCGCAATACATATCAACCTATTTCGAAACAGTTGAGGGTGTTATCACATTCATAAAGCAGACAGGACTTGAGGATGTCTTCACCAACAAACATATAAAAAATTTAGTTGATTATGTGTTTGGTGTGGAAGTGGGTCTTGACACCAACGCTCGCAAGAATAGAAGTGGACACGTAATGGAAGGCCTTATAGCTGATACGTTCACTAAATCTGATATTAAGTTTCGTCAGGAGGTCTGTTCATCAGCATACCCAGCTATCACGGAGATTTTGGGCACAGACAAGAAACGGTTTGATTTCGTTATTAAAACTCCGTCTAAGACTTACTTAATGGAAGTAAACTTCTATAGTGGCGGTGGTTCTAAACTCAATGAGGTGGCAAGAGCATACACAGAACTGGCATTGAAGATTAATTCGGTGGATGGTTTCGAATTTGTATGGATTACCGATGGTAAAGGTTGGAATTCTGCTAGTAATAAATTAGAAGAAGCATTTTATACTATACCTAGTATTTACAATCTAACAACAATAAAAGGATTTATTGCTAATTTAAAACATATTAATCATGGCATGTAAAAAAGACCATTCTGCTATACAGAATATAATGTCTTCGTTACCTGTGGATCAGGGAGGCAGGGGAAGACACAAATGTGCTGCTTGTGCATACGAGCAGGGGTATAAAGATGGGTTAGTTCTCAAGGAACATATTAATCTTGATTTGATTCTTGATAATTTGGAAGAAAGTCAAGCAAAAGAGCAACGTCATAAAAGCCCCCATGCAGCATACGCTAAAGGTTATTTAGATGGTGTAGTAGAATATTACAAAAATAACTGAAAATATGAAAAAGGGTGGTACTGGTGGTGGTAATACTACCACAGGACTTATATATGAAGCAAAAGTTGACTTGGCAACATTCTTAGACAAGCAAGTTGGTTACAAAGTCGATGGAACCTTGGTATATTATAATAATGTAGTTGTCGCTCATATTTTCCAAAAGTATGGATTATATAAATATTTGGACGAATACAATGTGGATTGGAAAAAACATTTATCCAAACAACTATTGCCTGATAATTGTATTTATGTGATAGTCAATAATACTGTGTTCATTATTGAAGTTAAACATCAAGAGGTTGCCGGCAGTGTTGATGAAAAGTTACAAACATGTGATTTCAAAAAGAAGCAATATATCAAATTGTTCTCTGAACTAAACTATGAAGTTGAGTTCGATTATATATTAGATGATTGGTTTAAAAATCCCAAATATAAGGATACTTTGGACTATATTATTAGTGTAGGCTGCAAATACTATTTCAATTATATTCCATTAAACAACTTAGGTCTTCCTGTTCCTCCTCAGGAATAGGGCTATTATGAAGATAGAAGCATATTATAAATCTCCCAACCACGATTTTACCCTACTTCATGGCGATACTTTCACGTTGCTCCCAGCGTTCAACTTTAAGTTCGATATGATATTTGCTGATCCGCCTTATTTTCTCTCCAATGGAGGAATAAGTTGTCAGAGTGGTAAAGTGGTGTGTGTAGACAAAGGAGATTGGGATAAAGGTAAAACACCCGATGAGATGCACGAATTCAACTATAAATGGTTGTCATTGTGCAGGGAGAAATTGGCAGAGGATGGTACCATTTGGGTTAGTGGTACTTATCACAACATTTTCTCCGTTGCCAACTGTATGACAGAGCTGGGATACAAGATTCTCAATTGTATAACATGGGCTAAGACCAATCCTCCACCAAATATTTCGTGCCGTTATTTCACATATTCTACAGAGTTCATTATCTGGGCTCGTAAGAGTTTCAAAAAGCCTCATTACTTCAATTACGGGCTGATGAAGCACTTAAATGGCGACAAGCAGATGACTGATGTGTGGAATCTCCCTGCCATTGCGCGATGGGAGAAGTCTTGCGGTAAGCATCCAACGCAGAAGCCTGTCGGACTGCTTGCTCGAATTATACTTGCGAGTACGAAGTCTGGGGCATGGATCCTTGATCCTTTTTCAGGAAGCAGCACAACTGGTATAGCTGCAAATCTTCTCAATCGTCGTTTTCTGGGAATAGAGCAGGATAAAAAATTTGTAGAGATGAGCAAAGCTCGACGTCAGGAGATAGAAAATATTGACGTATTCGCCTCTTATCGTGCTAAGATTAAGGATATAAAGGCATCAACAGACAAGTTTGGGCATACAGTGAATGAAACCGAAATGTTTCAGGATTTACCATTTTGATAGTTCATATAAATAAAAAAGGGACTGGCTGAAAGGTGTGATGTCCAATTCGTTATTCTCGTGTATTCTGTATTCGCTGGATATTGCCTAATCAGAACTATGGTCAGCAGGGTGTGGAGTATATAGAAGAAAAGACTACCCAAAAGAACGAAGAAAATACCCAAAAACTTACTAAAGTTCAATTAGCCATATTAAAATATTTGGCAGAACATCCATCAGCGACTCGAATAGAATTGAGTAATAATATTGATGGAGTATCTGAAGATGGAGTGAAATACAATCTTGCACGTTTGATTATTAAAGCGTCTCGGTGGCAGAAAACAAGGTCTTTGGGAAGTTTCGTATTAATGATATCTGATAATGCACAAAAGATTAGATAAGTAATGAAACTTTATTTATTTCCTGCTTATATGGAGAGAGTATTCTGATTGAAATTTCAATCTTGATATTTGCGTTATTTCGGACTATCTATTATAAATTGAATGGCACCCAGTCTAAGGACTGAATGCCATTCTCTGTTTTTTTAGGACAAGTCTTCCTTACGACTGGGATCACGGTTTATGACAGTACCGTTGGCCTGGTGCGTAGCCAGGACAAGGACCTCAGCGATCTGTACATGCTCAGGAGCACTGGCAGCATAGAAGGCCACATCAGCTATATCATCACCGTTCAAAGGATGGATTCCCTGGTATACGTGGTCAGCCTTGCCCTCGTCCCCTTTGAAACGGGTCACGCTGAAATGAGTCTCCACCAGTCCGGGTTTGATGTCCGTCACTCTGACACAGGTATCTGCGACGTCTATACGGAGTCCGTCCGTAAGAGCTTTCACAGCAGCTTTTGTAGCGCAGTATACATTTCCACCGGCGTATGCAGCATCACCGGCTACGCTGCCAATGTTGATGACATGCCCATGATTGCGACTGACCATTCCCGGCACGATCAGGCGCGTCATGGTGAGCAAGCCTTTGACATTGGTATCAATCATGACATCCCAATCTTCCGGATTACCCTGATATTCTTTATCCAGGCCCAATGCCAGTCCGGCATTGTTGATCAGCACATCAATTTGCTTCCATTGATCCTCCAGAGATTCAATGGCTTTGCGGGCAGCCGCACGGTCACGGACATCAAAGACCAGTATCTTGGTCTTCGCACCCTTCTGCTGAAGTTCCTCTGACAACGCTTCGAGTTTGTCGGCTTTTCTTCCCGTAAGGATAAGAGCATATCCACCTTGGGCAAATTTCCTTGCACAAGCTTCCCCGATACCACTTGTCGCACCTGTTACTAAAACAATTTTCTGATTCATTATTATCGTTGTTATTATGATTAAACTTTCATCCGGGGAGGAAAAAATATCTTCCCCCGGAGTTCCATCCGCAAAGATAAGTAAATTACTTTAAGGGATGGGCCGAGAACCGTAATTTTAAATTAATTTTTCAGTTGTTTTTCCCTTTCTCGTCTATAAAAGTCCATTTAAGAAGTCGAATGAAATAATTCTGTTTTTTGTGTCCGGATTAAGAAAAAACATATATATTTGTAACATGATATCTGCAAAATTAGAAAATGTGCTTCATCTGTTCAATGATGAAAAGAAAAAAAAGGATGTTGACCTCGTCCTGTCTACAGGCGGGGCACGTGGCCTTGCACATATCGGCGCCATCCTGCAATTGGAAGAAATGGGCTATCATATCCGCTCCATAGCCGGTGCCTCAATGGGTGCTTTAGTCGGAGGATTATATGCTGCAGGAGGTCTTGGAGATTTCAGGGACTGGATGAAAACCATTGACAAGAAAAAGATTCATCAGTTGTATGATTTCTCATTCAGCCTCAATCATATTGTGAAGGGTGACCGTATCATGAAAGCATTGAATCAGGTTGTTCCGGATCGGAATATTGAAGATTTGAGCATTCCTTTCTGTGCCGTTGCGGCAGATGCCGTAAGTGGTAAAGAAATCATTTTCAGGAAGGGAAGTATGTATAAGGCCATCCGGGCCTCCATCTCCATACCTGTTTTTTTCAATCCTGTCCGTCAGGGTGAAAGGATGTATCTGGATGGGGGACTGGTCAATCCTCTTCCTCTGAATCGGGTTAAGAGAGATAAGAAAGCGCTTCTTGTAGCTGTTGATGTAAGTGGTCATGACTATAAGGGCGAAATCATGATGAATCAGTTGATCAAACAGAGAAATATTGATCATTCCTTTGCTTTGGCCGTACTGAACAAGATGCTGCCTCACGGAATGGATCTGGATCTGAATTATGTATCATTACTTAATCGCACTTATTCCATCATGATTCACCAGAATACCAAATTAGCCCTGAAAGTGACTCCTCCGGATATTTATGTGGAAATTCCGATGAGCCGCTATTCCACCTTCGATTTTGACAAATCCGAGCGGCTTATTGCTATTGGAAAGACAAAAACTAGAAAGATGGTTGAGCATTTCTTGGACTCTGGAAAGACTCAGATTGAATCTGCTTAAATGTGAAAATGGCAAATGAACGTTAATAGCCTTCTTGATTTGGTTAACAAGTGTTATAAATCGTAGTCTTTTCCGTTGGAAATTTGTTCCGTATCTATTTTTCCTTTATCTTTGTGTCAGTTTTCCAGTGGAAACTTTTTCCGATTAAGAATTATAACGGACAACACAATAATAAAGAAAGGATGAGTGAATGATATGGAAACAAAACGAATAGCCCTTATGGCCATGGCAATTCTGACCTTTTCAGGTTTTGGTTATGCCAGGGCATCGGCAGAGAAAGAAAATAACATACAGCAAACTGAAAAAAAGAAGGAGAGTGAGAAAATGAAAGTAACAGAATTAACAGCAGATGAATTCAAGGACAAAGTGATGGACTATGAGAAGAACCCCACAGTGTGGAAGTTCAAGGGTGACAAACCCGCCATCATTGATTTTTATGCCACCTGGTGTGGCCCGTGCAAAGCAACAGCTCCGGTAGTAGAGGATATTGCCAATGAGTACGCAGGAAAGATCGATGTATATAAGGTCGATGTTGACCAGCAAGAGAAACTTGCAGCCCTGTTCGGCATCCAGTCCATTCCTACTATTCTCTTCATTCCGAAGGAAGGCGTGCCAAAGAAATCGGTAGGCGCCATGATGAAGAGCCAGTTTGAGGATGTCATCCGTACGGAACTGTTGAAAACTGAATAGATTACGACTTGATTGTAACAAAGCGGGGTGCCGGCAGGTGCCGGTAGTCCGCTTTAATGATAAACAGGGACTATGGATCAAAAGTGCATTTGCAACATCAGAAGGGTATACCGGGCCATTTCAGCCTTTGAAAATGATATGGAAGAGGCATTCGGGTTGAACATCAATGAAGCCATGCTGCTTTGTATGCTGTCAGAGACCGAAGATCCGTCATCAAGTGAGATTGCCGGCAGGATGGGCCTGTCACATTCCAATGCTTCCAAGGTCATTGCCTCGCTG
This sequence comes from Prevotella sp. UBA5379, assembly GCA_002409785.1. GTDB lineage: Bacteria > Bacteroidota > Bacteroidia > Bacteroidales > Bacteroidaceae > Prevotella. Next base: position 7,119 of record DHOX01000077.1, read on the forward strand.
GAGAAAAAAGACTATGTATCAAGGCATATCTGTCAGGAAGATAAGCGGAGCATGCACTTCAACCTGACACAGAAAGGCAAGGACCAACTGGAGAAGTTGAATTGCCAGCAGATCCAGTTACCTGAATGCCTGCAGAAATTAAGTCTGTTTTAAGTAATAAATCAATACCAAACCGTGGTAAGTTTGTCTCCACGGCTTGGTAAGTTCCTTTCCAAGGCCTGGTAAGATTGTCTCCAAGGCCTGGTAAGTTTCTTTCCACGGCCTGGTAATTTTTTCGTCATGATGTCAGTGAATATTGAAATCACAGGAAAGGGTAACCATTTTTTATACCTATAGTTTCTTTTACCGAATATTTCTTGGTTTTGTTATTCATTTTCTGAATAGATGATATTATCTTATAGAAATAGAAATGCCCGTAATAATATTATTTCTATAGCATGAAGTAGAAGGAGAAAATAAGCTCTTGAAATTACGCTCGGATACAAATTCAAGATCTAAATACTACCCATTACTGGATACCTAAGTGATAAAAGGCATGATTATT
>DHOX01000077.1:7827-21353 GCA_002409785.1 Prevotella sp. UBA5379
GCATGATTATTTTATGTGATCTGACTGAGAATTTTATAATATTTATCATGAAATAACAAAAATTCCTAAAAAAGTTGTATATTTGTCTTTATCATACCAGAAACCTAATCATCTTTCAAGTCTATGCAGAAAGAATATATGCGACTAATAAGAATATTGAAATGTATGTTGCTCATAATGCTATCCGGTACATCAATGATGGTATATGGGCAGAAAAAGAAAATTAATGTCAAATTGGACACCATCCCTGTTGTCAGTTTTGCACCCCAACTAGACCAGCAACAGATGAACAAGGGACTCATACAGAATGCACTTGATGCCATTTCAGGCAAGGCTGCAGGTGTAAATGTGGAATCCTCAGGAGCTGATAGAGTAGCCATGCTCAACAGTGTCCGTGTGCGTGGTACCACTTCTCTTACAGGAGGAAATGATCCGCTTGTCATCATTGATGGCGTCTATTCAGATCTTGCCACACTTGCAACGGTCTATCCAGCCGATATTGAAAGTTTTACTATTCTTAAGAATGCTTCCGAGACTGCACAGTTTGGATCGCGTGGCGCCTCCGGTGTCATTGAAGTGCGGACCAAGCGAGGCCATGGTGGGAAGTTTCACATCTCCTATGATGGCAACACGGGAGCAGAAGTGAGATACAAATACCTTGACATGCTTGATGCTGCAGGCTATCGGGCTGCGGCCAAGAGTCTGGGAACCAACTATAATGATCTCGGCTTTAACACCAATTTCCAGAAGGAGATCAGTCGTACAGGGCTGGTTCAGAATCATCATATAGCCTTCAGTGGCGGCACGGATCAGTCAAATTATCGTGCCTCTCTCGGTATGATGGATAATCAAACCATTATCCGTTCAAAGGATTATAACAATTTTGTCGCCAAGCTCGATATCTCCCAACTGGCCTTTGATGACAAGATGAAGATCGATTTTGGTGTCTTTGGGTCTTCCCAGAAGGACAATAACATCTATGATACCCAGATGCTGTTCTATTCATCAGCTGCCATGAACCCCACTTATCCTTATAAAGCCTACAATGGGAGTTATGTAAAGAATGGCACAGCTTCTCAGATTGCCCCTCCTGGTGCCTTGATTCAGGAATGTAACGACACGAAGGATCTTAATTTCAATACCCATCTCCAATTATCCTATTCCTTGCCATACGGTATGGAATTAACGGCTATTGGAGCCTACTCTTACAGTTCACGAGAAAATGCCAAATTTGCGCCGACATGGGTATGGTCACAAGGCCTTGCCTATCGGAGAGAGACGAAAACAGAAGAGTGGATGGGGCATATTGACCTGAACTGGAATCATACCTGGAACATCCATCATGTCGATGCCACAGTGGAAGGAGAGTACCAGAAGAATAGGACTACCGCTTTCTGGACACAGGTTAAAGGTTTTACCACTAATGCTTTCGGTTACAATAATCTTGCTGCTGCCTCGACGATACCATACGGAGGAACAGGCAGCAGCTACCAGGACCCGAGGCTGGCTTCTGCGATGCTGGTAGCCTCTTATATGCTCCTTGACCGCTATTCGCTGGATGCCTCGCTACGAGCCGATGCCTCTTCGATGGTCGGAAAGAATCATACTTGCGGACTTTTCCCTTCTGTTTCCCTTACCTGGGATATGAAAAAGGAAAAGTTCCTGCGGGACCTTCCTCAGATCTTCATGTTGAAACTTCGCGCAGGTTACGGTCGTACCGGAAACCTGGGGGCCATCAGTTCCTATCTTACGCTGAACAGCCGTGAGCCTGTCGGTATCGTATCCTATAATGGTTCACCTACAGTGACAATGGGGGAGTTGCGTAATAGTAATCCTGACTTGAGGTGGGAAACGAGAAGTACTTTTAATATAGGTATGGATCTCGGACTGCTCAATAATCGGATCCTGATGACGGCAGAATATTATTATTCCAAGACCACTAATATGCTCTATGAGTACGATGTGCCCGTGCCCAACTATGCTTTTGACAAACTATTGGCCAATATCGGTTCAATGTCAAACAGTGGTTTTGAACTCGGCCTTGGTTTTGTGCCGATCTCCCATAAAGATATGGAACTGAATATCAATGTCAATATGTCCTGGCAGAAGAATAAATTAATATCCTTAAGTGGCTATTATAACGGTAACTATATGTCAGCATCGAATATCACGGCCCTCGGAAGTCTGAATGGGGCAGGCCTCCATGGTGGTGATGCCAACATCCTTTACCAGATTGTCGGCCAGTCGCTGGGCGTATTCTATCTGCCTCATTGCACAGGCATCGTAGATGATGGCAACGGGCATAAGAAATATCAGATCGCTGATCTGAATAATGATGGCAAGATCGATTTAAGTGATAATAGTGCGGACAGGCGCATTGCCGGACAGGCTACTCCTAAAATGACCTTGGGCTCCAATATCAGTTTTCGTTACAAGAACTATGACATCACTTTACAGATGAATGGTGCTTTCGGACATAAGATCTTTAACGGTACGGCACTCAGTTATATGAACATGTCGAGTTTTCCTGACTATAATGTTTTCAAGAAAGCTCCCGCAGCCGACATTGTTGATCAACGAGTGACCGATTACTGGCTGGAATGTGGCGACTACCTCAATATCGATTATGTCACTTTAGGCTGGAATGTACCTGTCAAAAGCAAATATATCAGTGGTCTGAGGCTCTCCTGTAGTATTAACAATCTGGCAACGTTTACCCACTACAGTGGACTTACGCCAATGATCAATAGTTATATTGTTAACAGCACACTCGGTATTGATGACAAGTGGGGGTACCCCGTCTATCGCACATTCTCAGTCGGCGTGAATATACAATTTTAAATCCTTGACCATGAAACGACTTTCTTACTTGATATTACTATTTCCACTGCTACTTGCTTCTTGCCTTGATGAAACCGTTAAGGATCGCCTGACGGAAGACAACACCTATTCGTCAGCATCCTCACTCTATGTCAATGCCGTCGCCACTCTGTATAATTATATTGGCGGCAACCAGGACAGCCAGGGGCTGCAGGGTACCTATCGGGGAGTCTATGACTACAATACCTTCAGCAGTGATGAAGCGATCATCCCTGTCCGTGGCGGAGATTGGTATGACGGAGGATTCTGGGAAAACCTCTATACCCATAACTGGTCGGCAAGTGATGGGTCACTTTACGACACCTGGAAATATCTTTATAAGGTAGTAGTACTCTGCAACCAGTCACTGATCATAATAGACAAGAATAAGTCATTGCTTACCGATACTCAATATCAGTCCTTCCGTGCAGAGGTCAGGGCCGTGCGGGCACTCTATTATGCCTATATCATGGATATGTATGGCAATATTCCCATAGCCAGCGACACCATCACGGTAAAGAATGCCAGGCAGTACTCCCGTCCGGAAGTGTTTCGCTATATCTTCAGTGAGCTCCAGGAGGTAGAGCCTCTGTTACCTGATGAACATAGTAACTATGAAGGCAATTATTATGGCCGCGTCACCCGGCCGGTAGTTCATTTCCTTCTTGCCAAACTGGCTTTGAATGCGGAGGTGTATACGGATTCTGTATGGACCGATGATGAGCGGCCGGAGGGCAAGGATATTTTTTTCACGGTGGACGGCAAGCGCCTCAATGCCTGGCAGACATGTATTGCCTATTGTGATAAGATCACCGATGAGGGATATACTCTGGCTGCCAACTATGCCAGTAATTTCTATATCCATAATGAGAACTCTCCGGAGAATATCTTTATTATTCCAATGGATAAAATCCTCTACAGCAACCAGTACCAGTATCTCTTCCGTTCCCGCCATTATGCTCAGGGGAGCGCTATGGGAATGGGAGCGGAAAATGGCTCGTGTGCTACCATTTCCACTGTGCATGCTTATGGTTATGGCACGGACAGTATAGATAGCCGTTACGCCATCAACTTCTTCTCAGATACGGTAAGGATCAATGACAAGGTGGTAAAACTCGACGATGGTGAACCTTTGATATATCGACCTTTGGAGGTGAAGATCAATCTTACCAACAGTCCGTATATGCAGACGGCAGGAGCAAGAGAGAAAAAGTATGAAACTGATCTCACAGCCTATAATGATGGAAAAAATATTGATAATGATATTGTTCTATATCGTTATGCGGATGTCCTGCTCATGAAGGCTGAAGCAGAAGTTCGGAACGGTGCTGATGGAGATAAAGAACTGAATGAAGTACGGAGCCGCGCGGGGATGCCTTATCGCAAGGCTACATTGCAAAATATCCTTACCGAGCGGCTGCTGGAATTGATGTGGGAAGGCTGGCGCCGCCAGGATCTGATCCGTTTTGACCTCTTTCACAGAAGTTATGATCTGAGGACTGCTCCTGCAGGTGAAGCGGATAGGCATACTATTGTTTTCCCTATACCTCAAAAGGTGTTGGATCTGAACACTTCCATCAAGCAAAACACCGGATATTAGGCACAAAAAACATCAGGGGCAAACATGAGATCTGTCTGCCCCTGATTTCTTCTCATAAAGTTAAGAAGAACAACAACCTTTTACCTATTGATTATCTGGAGACGGACGGTCCTGGCCAGAGGTTCCACCATGACCACGTCCAGGCATCATTTTCTGATAAGTCTGATACTGACTGTCAGAAAGAATACTCTTCAACTGACTTTTATACTCCTGCATCCTGGCCCTATGCTCCTTCATTTTCGTTTTCATCTCTTCGGTCATTTCCGACCGCATATCCATGCCGGAAGAAACAGAGCCATCCATCTTCGAAGGCCTTTTACCAAAACCTTGTCTCTGAAACAAGTCTTTATACTCCATGTTCAAAGCAGCTACTTTAATTTTCTGCTCATCATTTAACCCCAATTTGCCAGTCATCAAAGAGGTCATTTCCTCGGGGGTCATCTGTTTGGGCATTTTTTGTCCATAACCGTTCTCGCCTTGTGCCATAGCCATTGTCATAGACAAGAGGGCTACAAATGTCAAAAGAATTTTCTTCATAATAAAATAGGATTAATAATCAATCATTCTATATTTTCATACTCTTTACTTTTGACGTTGGGAAATCGAGAAAGTTTATTTCAGGAAATGGTATTTTCTGTTAAATAGTCCTCCTACTCAGAACAGCAAAGCCTTGAATGTCATCCCGCAGTTTCCAATATCATGCTGACTTTGTCCTGATGGACTGATCCCTGTCCCTTTCGGTTTTGTCCTTAAAAAACTTTTATAAAGGAAAATAATGACATTGAAATCTTAAATTTGAAGTTTTTTTATGAATTATTAATCTATTCTTTCATTAGTCAAGAAAAAATGACTACCTTTGTAATAAATAATAGAATTTAAACTTAATAAAAATCCATGATGAAGAAAATCCATATCATTATTTTTACTTTTACTGTATTGGCCGGTTTTTCATTGATTTCATGCAATAAAGACGATGATAATGGCCGGAAAGAATTGACCAAAGCGGAAATCGGGGAAGCTCTAATGAATACGACCGGGGAATATACCGGCCCTATGACTTTTGGAATTAATGAACTATATAAACCAAATTCAACCAGGATAAAAATAGACACTGTATTTAATATGAAATGGTCCGTAAAGAAAGATACTACCCTGATCATTGACCATATTCCTATGAAGGCTTTGGCAGACTTTATTACTGATACGGATCTGAAAGAAGCATTGATGAGCGCTCAGCCGCAAGCATTGACTTGCCATATCGACTTCTTCGATAATGATCCTATCCAATTCTACCTGACAAATATCAAACCACAAACTTACTATGTTACTTATGGTGGAAAACAGCACGAGGTAACTATCGATTATGATACAAGGTCTTTTAGTCCTTCATGGGGAGCTTTCGATTATCAAAGATCAAATGACTTCTTTGCAAACATTTTTGCAGATAAGATAAAGGTAGATGGAGTGGTAGAAGACAAAATTGGTTTTACATCTAACTGCATCTGTGTCACTACGAAAAAGGATGGGCGTCCTTTCGATATTCATTAGTTGATCTGGAGACAAATCCGGGTGTTGAAGAAAAGAGATGACCATGGATCTCTTCTCTATATATCTCTTTTCTGAATAAGGGGGGAGCTTTTATGATCTGATTCGTACATGTTATGTTTATCCTATAAAAAAGAATACTAATATGAAAAAGAAAAATGGCCTCATGGTTCTTATTACCTGCATTCTATTCGCTGCATTCAGCATGAATGCTACAGCCAAAAACAAGAGAATGGTTGAACGTGGCATGGATAAACAGGAGGTTATGGAGATTCTTGGAAAACCGAGATCCACGAGTTTCAACCAATATGGAGAACAATGGGTATATATCAAATATGGGAGTTTGCTAGACACTCATAATGATAAGATTATCATTGGTTTCGACCGGAATGACAGGGTCATCAGCTATCAGGATATTCTTGTTCCTGCAAAAGATCCTGTTGACGACATGACGACAAACCCGCTGCCACCTCAGAATATGCTGCCCATTGGCCATATCCCTATGCCCCCTTATCCCTATGATGACTATTGCCTGAATGACCATGATTTCTCTATCTTGTACGATAAGGTCCGGGATGGCAGTTTTGATGATGATAAATATAATCTTATCGAAGTGGCAAGTCTGGGATGTTACTATACCTGCAACCAATGTGCCCGGATCATGGGACTGTTTTCCTTTGCAGATGATAAACTGAAAGCGCTAAGGTATATGGCACGCCACATCGTTGATCCGCAGAATGCGTACAGCATTTATCGGCTATTCGACTTCAGTGATGATAAAGAAAAGGCAGCTCAGATCATTCAAGGCAGATGAATCGTCTCTAGTCTGACTTATAAGACTTTAATCTCTGATGATTTAAAAAAATTACAAAGAAAAAGAATAAATGCGGAATTTATTGTTTAACTTTGTACTGTTTGTGCAGTAAAAAATCAATCAGAAATTATGGAGACTATTTATTCATTATTCAAGTTGCAAGTGAACACTTGTCCTGACGCTTTGGCAGTAATGGACGATCACCGGCAGCTCACCTTTGCCCAACTGGATCAACTCATTGATACCATTGCTTCTAAATTCTTGAATAATCACCCGAAGTTTATCGGTATCGTGATGGATCACAGCGTAGAGATGATAGCCTCCATTCTTGCAGTCATCAAGGTAGGAGCAGCATATATTCCTGCCGAACCATCTTTCCCTATTGAGCGGATCCGTTATATGATGAAGGAATGCGATATTGACTTTCTCATCACTCAGCGGAAATATGCAGCAGGCATAGATGACGGATTCCGCAAACTGCTTATAGAACAGGGACAGGAGTGCCGGACAGATATCTATATCGACGACATGTCGGAACCGGAAGGGCTGGCTTATGTCCTGTATACTTCAGGGACATCAGGTGAGCCCAAAGGGGTATGTGTCAGCAACCATAATGTCTGTCATTACGTGCACGCCTTCCAGAATGAATTTCATCCCAAAGAGGGTGACCGTATGCTCCAATATTCGGTGTGCTCATTTGATATTTTCGTAGAAGAGATGTATACGACGCTCCTTTCCGGGGCTGCACTCTGTATCCCGTCGGAGAAGACGAAGGCGGATATTCCTACATTGATGAATTATATTGAAAGTAACGGGATCACGGAGCTGAGCGGATTCCCTTACCTGCTGCTGGAGATGAACAAACTGGAACGTATCCCTGCCAGTCTCAGACTGCTGATCAGTGGAGGTGACGTATTGCGAAAGAAGTATGTCACGCATCTCTTGTCTCAGGTACTGGTATATAATACATACGGTCCTTCGGAAACTACTGTGTGTGCTTCCTATTATAGATGCAACGACGGTTATGCGCTGGATGATGGCACTTATCCCATCGGCAAACCTGTGTCAGGGGTGGAGATCACTATCCAGGACGAAAACGGAAAAGTGGTGAAGGATGGAGAGACTGGTGAAATCTGTATCTACGGCGATGGTGTATCACAGGGATATGTAGGCAATAAACCTGAACAGGAGAATTTTATAGAACTTGGAAAGGGGCAGCGGATGTATAAGAGCGGGGATCTCGGCTATATCCTTCCTGACGGTAATATTGCCTTTCTCCGTCGGAAGGATAAGCAGGTGATGATTCTCGGTAAACGTGTGGAGTGTGATGAAGTCGAGAACCTGCTCAATACCTGCAAAGAGGTAGAGAAGGGGGTTGTCTGTGCTTATACTGACCGCAACCAACTGTCATATCTTGTGGCTTATATCGTACCGCGGGATGAAGATAACTTCGACTATCACGAACTTCGCAGGAAGCTCTCCCGGTATCTTACTCCATTCATGATACCGGAATTTTTTGTCAAGATGTCATCGCTGCCTATAACTGCAAACGGGAAGGTGGACCGTAAGGCATTGCCTGTCGTGTTGAAAGAATGGAAAATATAAGAATATGGAAAAAATCATCATCACCCGTGCCGGGCTGGAAGAGATGAACAGCCTGATGGAATGGCGGATGGAAGTATTGCATCATGTGTTCTCGCTGCCCGATGATCTGGATACGACCCTACTGGAAGCTGAGAACCGTCGTTATTACCAGCAGCAGATTCCCCGCGGAGGGCATATCGCCTGTTTTGCCCGAATCGGCAAGGTGACAGTAGGGTGCGGAGGTGTCTGTATCTATGAAGAAATGCCTTCTCCAGACAATGCCAATGGCAAGTGTGCTTATCTGATGAATATTTATTGCCGGGAACCTTACCGGCATCGCGGGGTAGGACACGCCATTGTCCGCTGGCTTGTAGGACAGGTTCAAGACCAGGAGATCAGGAAAATCTATCTGGAGACATCAGACAGCGGACGCCCGCTTTATCAGTCACTGGGGTTCAAGGATATGAAAGATATGATGCACATAGAAGAGTCATGAAAAATCTGAAAAAAGAAACCACACAGATTGGAAACCGGTTTTGCAGAGTCTACGCCATGGACAGCCCTTCCTTCCTGCTCATTCAGTCAATGGGACAACAGGAGGTTATGGGTATGGACCATGAAGTGAAACTGATCGAACAGGGAAGCCGTAAGGCGTTTGTCATGGCTGCCTTCGAGATTTCCGACTGGGAGAGAGAACTGACACCATGGCCTGATCCGGCTGTATCAAAGGATCCAACGGTGGGGTTGTGTGCCAGGGAGACCTTGTCATACGTTGAACAGCACTTATTACTGTGGTTATACCAGCATTATGGAAATCTACCCTGCATTATCGGCGGTTACTCTCTGGGGGCATTGTTCGCCCTGTGGGCGTCATCAGAATCAGACTCTTTCGAGGGAGTGGCAGCTTCTTCACCTTCTATATGGATCAGGGACTGGCTGGAATATTCGCAGGCACACCCTACAAGGGCAAAACATGTATACATGAGCCTTGGAGACAAGGAGGAGTTTGTGAAGGATAAAGCGATTTCACAAGTAGGCAACAATGTACGGGAGTATCACAAGGCATTGATTTCCCAACTGGGAAAATCCGGTACGGTATTGGAATGGAACAGGGGTGGCCATTACCAGAACGGGGATGTACGGACAGCCAGAGGTTTTGCCTGGAACTTGAACGTGTTATAATTTTTTATTCACAGATACTTGAATAGTTGATAATTTGCCTTGCCATTATTTCTTGGTATGTCTATAGGCATTATCCTATAAGGACAGGTTCCTTAGCAATGGCATACGGTTCATCTCTCTAACCGTTAGCAATAAGGCCCTATGAGGTTGAAATAGTTTAAGCTCAAATAAAAACGGCATATTTAGGATCATTTTATAAAGTTGGATTATTTGTTTGAGGAATAAAGTAGCTCAAATAATATGATTATTTTTTACAGTATATTCTCTTAGAGTCTTTACACCTGATAGTCTGTAATTCCCAGACGGTTTCCTGACGGGTCGTCGAACTCCACAGCCCAGCCTGTCGGTATCCTGAAAGGTTCAGACAAGAAGTGTACACCTTTTGCCTTCATTTCCAGACAGACTTTCCGCACATCTTCCACCTCTATCCATATAGCAGGTCTGGCATCGGGATATTTGTGTTTGTCCTTGATAATAATAGCCGGTTCATCTTTTCCGATACGATAGGCCGTCATGCCTTTTTCAGGAAAGTCAAATTTCACGCGCAGGCCTAAAGTCTGTGAATAAAACTTCCGTGCCTCTTCAAAATCATCCGCAGGAAGAAAATAATTATCAGTTTTCATACACTATTATTTGTCAATATGATGTCTTTTCAGCCAGATTGCGGCATAGGAGCAAGTAGCCGTTATCTGCAACCCCTCTTCCCGGGAATAGTTATAGACATATTCGACCAGTTTTGAGGCAATACCTTGTCCTCCAAGTGGTTCAGGCACATAAGTATGAAAGATGTCCACGGTGCCATCCGTCAGCTCATACCTTACTTCTGCGGTGTAGCCATTCAGTTCCGTCCACACCCTTTGATTCTTTTTGTCGTGATGAATATCCATAATACGAATAAGTTTATGAAATAATAAAATTCGGATGATGATCATCCCCATACCGGTCCGTATAGGCGAACCCTTCATGTTCAAATGAGGTAAGTTCCTGTGGGTTCCGGATCCTGTTTTGGATCAGATACCGCGCCATAGCCCCTCGACAGGTCTTGGTATATACGACGATGGTCTTCGGCCTGCCCTCCTTTATGATAGAGAACCGGGGCTGGATGATGTGTAGTTCGCTTTGGATCCTTTTCCAGTCAAACAGGAGTTTCATCTCTTCAGAGGCAAGATATACCAGGATACCGTCATCGGCCTTAACGCTGTCCAGAAGCAGATCAGTGAGACGACTTCTCCAGAAATCAAACAATGTCTTTCCTCCTGCAGCTTCAAGTGTGACTTTTCCTTCCAGGCGATAGGGGCGAATCAAGTCCATGGGACGGAGCAGGCCATACAAAAAAGAGGTAATCCATACATGAGACTGCGTGTAGCGGAAGTCCTGAATGGTAAAAGTGCAAGGCTTAAGATATTTGAACACCTGACCGTAATAAGCAAAAATGGCAGGGAGCTCGTGTCCTTCGTCAAAGAAATGAAGATAGTGTAATTTGGTTTCTGAAGCGAGATGCGGATTACAGTCTAGAGCCCTTGACAGTTGATCGGCTGGCCATCGTCCCAGTTCCAGGGCAAATCTCCCTGCCTCATTCTTAAAACGGGGCAAGGTGGTAAAGGGCGGCCGGGCAGTCGTAACCTCCCGCATAGTCTTGGCACAGGAAAGGATAATCTGCATAATACTGAACGTCTTTGTTTTTGCGAAGATAATGGATTTACTCTGATTCACCAAATAAATTGGCTTTTTTCTTATCCCCCACGACTTATCTGATAACCATTGGGCGGTGGCATTTATCCATTATCCGGCTCAGCATGCACAACGGTGGTACATCTCGGAATCAAAGATGCTATATCCTTTTCTATTCTACTGCATATACAATGTGCTGTCTCGAGATCTGTATGGGGATGAATATGCACATTTACCTCAACAAACGTATCAGGTCCTGCAACACGTATTTTCAAATCATGATAACACACAATATCCTTATTGGATTTTAGTCTGGACTCAACCTTCTCGGTCAGTCCGTCTGGCACCTTGTCAAGCAATACGTCAATAGCCCTCTTGCCCAGGCGGTAAGAGATTCCCAAGACGATGACGGCCACCCCTAATGCAGAAATGGCATCGGCCTTATGGTAACCGAAGTTGGCACATATCAGTCCCAGCAGGACTACTCCGGAACTGAGAATGTCAGTGGAAAAATGTATGGCATCTGCCTCAAGAGCCTGACTGTTATCGCGCTTTGCAACCTTGAAGAGCATCCGGGAACGACCGATGTCCACGGCCATGGCGGTCAGGACGACAAGATAGCTCCATACGGTTACGCGTATAGCCGTATTACCTGAGATCAAACGGCTGATCGCCCCATAAATAATCCATACGCAGGTGATGACAAGCAGTATGGATTCGAAGAAAGCTGAAAGATTTTCTATCTTTCCATGACCATACTGATGTTCCTTATCTGCTGGTTTGTCTGATATGCTTACGGAGACAAAAGTAATCACGGCAGCTAACAGGTCCAGAAGGGAGTGGAGTGCTTCTGAGATAATTCCCAGACTGGAAGTGAGAATGCCGACAATAAACTTCATAGTAGTCAGGAATACGGCTGCGATGATTGAGGTTAAAGCTGCTTTTTTCTTGCTTGTCATAATCTGTATATTAAAAGATGCCTATAAATGAAGGGAACACAAGGATATATTTCCCTTAATCCTGCTTCCCTCGAATTTAAATTCGTAAAAATATGAACAAAAGTTGATCTGTGCAAATTTACAGGGAAGAATTTACATTATCCATTGTCTTATGTGACTTTGCAAGAGCCATGAGGAAAGGAATGGAAGCCAACTGTGAGATGACGGAGATCGTAACCATTGCAGGAATGGAAGTGTCATAGAGTATCCCCAGAACCCAACTCCCGATGAACCAGCAGACCCCAAAGGATACTCCGAAGACACCGAATCCTGTGGAGCGGTTCTCCTTTGGAACTAAGGCCGTGACCGCCGATTTCAGGATAGATTCCTGAGCACCCATCCCGATTCCCCAGAGCGCAATTCCGATAATAATATAACTAATGGAGTGGGAAGTAAAGATGAACAGTGCGAAAAAGGCCGATAGAAAATCAGAGAAGATCAGAACCTTTATCCCATATTTATCATACATCCAGCCAAAAACAAGTGCAGCTATGGCATCTACCAGCATGGCTCCTGCATAGAGCAGCGGGAGAAAAGAGGAGGGGATGATGGAAAGTCTTGATACATGCATCGTAATCATAGGGAAATCAATGAATCCGAAAGCTAACAAACTGGTAGCCACGAGATATAAGATGAAATGTGAGTTTAAAGACCCTATCCGGGGTCTGTCGACACTGGTCTCAAAATTCTCGGGATGGGTAAATTTACGCTTCGCTCTCAAAAGAAAGAACAAAGTGAAAAATGCCGGTATGATTAATATCGCAAAGCAGATCCTGTAAGCAGAAAATAAATCACTACTGTCTTTTCTTAAGAGAAGGACGACAAACAAGAGCAGAGGGCCACAGAAAGCACCTATCTGATCCATAAACTCCTGGAGGGCAAAGGCCTTACCTTGTCCTACTTGAGAAGAGGCAAATGATACCAATGTATTCTTGGAGGGTTGCCGTATTGCTTTTCCGAGTCTTTCCAGGATAATCAGCAGGCAGGCCCATTTCCATCCATCCTTGGAGAACAGGGCGATCAACGGGACGGCAGCCATATTGATGGAATAACCTACAATGGTCATGATCCAATAATTGTGCTTCTTGTCGGCAAAGTAACCGGTGACCAGACGAAGGGCATAGCCTATCAACTCTCCCAGCCCCATGACAAATCCGATGGTGGCGGCAGAAGCTCCGGCAAGCGCCAGATAGGCACCGTAAATACTCCGGGCACCCTCATGGGTCATATCCGAAAACATGCTGACCACACCCATCATGATCACAAACGATAG
>DHOX01000077.1:21583-39877 GCA_002409785.1 Prevotella sp. UBA5379
CCGGTGCCCATGCAGGAGAAACTTAAACGGCAGTTGTTTTCAGCAAGAACCGTTTTGTTGTTCGCAAATATACAAACAAAGAAAAACACGCGCAAATATTTACTGTTAATTTATGTTTTTCTCCACCTGTTTCCCATGACGCCGGGCCCCGGAAACGCAAAGAGTAAACCATATCTTAAAACTCATCCCCCTATCCTTTCGGACCAGGGATATTCAAGGCAAGCCATACCGATGGGATATAGATGTTAAAAAAGTAAAAGTCATAACTCCTTTATTTTGAAAAGGAAGAAAGACCGCGGAAATTTTCATACTTTTGCAAATAATAAATCATCATGGGTTTCTCCTGATGAAACCGTAAAAAATAATCATTTGAGTAATAGAACAAGAACGATCAAATCGAAGGACGAGAGTTTCGGCACATATATACAGACAAGCCACAACTCACGGAGAATGGGGAAGACTGTCTTTTTAAACAGGCATTCAGGATGAAAAAGAAAATCTTACAAATAGGTATTCCTCTACTGGTTATTATCCTTGTCATTATCGTGATTCTGACACGAGGCGGCCAGAAAAGGCATACCGTCAATTCTCCCCGTGACCTTCCCGGAAGTACCATCGGCGTACAACTGGGGACGACTGGCGACCTGAAGGCTTCTGTCTTTGAAAATGATAAGGCAGGAACACGCATAGAACGGTATACCAAGACGGCCGATGCCATCCAGGCGCTCGGAGAGGGGAAGATCGATTGCGTGATAGATGATGAAGAACCGGCTAAGGCCTTTGTGGCGGAAAACAGTAATCTGAAAATTCTTCCCGGAGAATTTTCCACTGAGGAATATGCCTTCTGCGTAGCCCGGAACAATGTCAAACTGGCGACGCAAATCAATGAGGCTTTGCGGAGACTTCAAAATTCCGGTGCCCTTGATACCATTATCGACAGACACCTTCATGACCATCTCTCTGTGGCCTGGCAGAAAAAAGCGATCGGACGCCGGAACGGAACTCTTGTCGTGGCTACCAATGCCACCTTTCCCCCTTATGAATATTATGACAATGGGCGTATCTGTGGCATTGATATTGATGTCATGCAGGCTGTAGCCGACGATCTGGGGATGAAACTTAATGTGGAGGATATGGACTTCGAAGCCGTAATCACCAGCGTACAGACCGGAAAGGCAGATGTGGGGGCATCAGCTCTCACGGTCACAAAGGACCGGGCAAGAAATGTGCTGTTCACTATACCCTATACTCGTTGCCGGCAGGTCATCATCGTAAGAGATGGTAACCTGGCTGCACATAAACAGAGTCTTTCGGACAAGTTCAAGGCTAACTTTATCACTGAGCACCGTTATATCTATCTTCTGCAAGGTCTTGGAAATACGCTGGTCATCACCTTTTTTGCCATGATCCTCTCCCTGGTCCTGGGCAGCCTGATCGCCATCGTACGAACTTCACATGACCGGAACGGCGGACTGGGAATCCTCAATGCCCTTTGCCGACTCTATCTCACCGTGATCAGAGGTACGCCGACGATGGTCCAACTGCTTATTATCTATTATGTAGTCTTTGCTTCCGCTAACGTGAGTAAGGTCTTTGTAGCTATCATCGCTTTCGGTCTCAACTCTGCAGCCTATCTTGCAGAAGTGGTGCGCTCGGGAATCATGTCCGTGGACAGAGGACAGATGGAAGCGGGCCGCAGTCTGGGACTTTCCTACACACAGACGATGAGATACATCCTTCTTCCACAGGCTTTCAAGAATGTGCTCCCTGCCATGGGCAACGAACTTATCACCCTGTTGAAGGAAACTTCCATCAGCGGTTATATAGGACTGGTAGACCTTACGAAAGGATCTGATATTATCCGGTCCATTACTTATGATGCACTCATGCCCCTTGGCGTGGTAGCACTCATCTATCTGGTCATCGTCATGGCCTTGTCGGCAGGCGTGAACAGACTGGAAAAGAACATGAGAAAAAATGAAAGATAAAGTTCTGATAAGAATCGAGCACCTGAAGAAATCATTCGGTGATCACGAGGTGTTGCATGACATTGACCTGACGATCCGAAAGGGGGAGGTGATCGCTATCATCGGTCCATCGGGTTGTGGAAAATCCACGTTCCTGCGTTCGCTCAATCTTCTGGAACGTCCGACAGGCGGGAGGATTCTCTTCGAAGGTACAGACATTACCTCTCCTGAGATCAATACAGACCGTATGAGGGAACGTATAGGAATGGTCTTCCAACAGTTTAATCTGTTTCCGAATATGACCATTCGCCGTAATATCATGCTGGCTCCCATAGTCCTGGGGAAGATGGGAAAAGAAGAGGCGTCTGAGAAAACAGACCTGCTCCTCAAGCGTATCGGGCTGGAAGATAAGGCTGATACCTATCCTGACGTCCTGTCAGGAGGACAGAAACAACGCATAGCCATCATCCGCTCCCTGATCATGGAACCTGATGTGATGCTGTTTGATGAACCTACTTCAGCCCTGGATCCGGAAATGGTGGGTGAGGTCCTGGAACTGATGCGCCAGTTGGCTGCCTCGGGAATGACGATGATCGTGGTTACCCACGAGATGGCCTTCGCAAGGGAAGTAGCACACAGGGTGCTTTTCTTCAGTGACGGTGGTGTCACGGAAGATGGAAAACCGGAAGAGCTCTTCCTGCATCCGAAGAGCCCGAGGTTGCAGGACTTTCTGAGTAAGATACTCTGAATTATGATTTAGACGGTGAGGAAAAGCCAGATAGACACTGCAATCATCATGATCCCTACGACACGCTGATAGGGCTTCTTATTAACGTTTCGAATAAGCCTGAAAGCTATCCAGTTTCCGGCCATCATCGCGCAACCGATCAAGAGGCCATTCAGGAAGATATGCTCGTTCATGAGATTGAATTTGCCGTAGGTGATAGCCTTCACGATGTGCATGGCAGCGGCGGCAGTAGCCTCACTTGCGATGTAAGAGACCGGTGAGAGGTCAAGGGTCAGGAATACCGCGCTGCTTATCGGGCCGGATATTCCAAGCATCCCGTTGAGCAAACCCGTGAGCATGCCACCACCGATAACCGTTTTATGACCTTTCGGCAGATGAATCTTATTGCCCATTTTCATGATTGAGAAAACAATCAGGAAAATGCAGAGAAGCCGTGTCATCAGGGTTTTGTTAACGAGGGAGAAGCCGCAAGCGCCCAGGGCCGTGAAGGGTAAGGCTGGAAAGAGAAACCAGAGAACCTGTTTCCACTTGATCTCCTTCCAGCCCATAGCTGCACGGGAAAGGTTGCTCATCATCTGGGCAATGGTAGAGACGGGGACTGCAATTTCCACTCCATAGAAATACGTGATAACCGGCAAGAGAATCATCCCGCCGCCAAAACCGATCGAGCCGGATAAGGTGCCGGCGATCAATCCCACAATAATCAATACGATATACATCAGAATACAACTGTAAAAACATGCTGCCCATCTTGATAATAGTAGCCCACCTTCCATCCATGATAGTCACAGATAGACTTGACAATAGCCAGCCCCAGTCCGTTCCCTTTCTGGTTCTTCTGGGTGCGGTAGAAGCGGGAGAAAATCCGGCTGCCGTCCAGGGGCGCTTCTGCCGACGTGTTGGAGACGGAAAGCTGACGATCAGCGACGGTAATGGTGATGGATCCTTCCGGGCAATTATGCCGTACGGCATTTACTACCAGATTATTGATCATGCTTACCAGCAAAGTTTCATTACATTGCAGGTCAAGGTCATTCTGGATGAAGTTCTTCTTGATGACAATATCGCCAGAAAGACTCTCCAGTTGGGGAAGGATGGATTCTATCTTATCCGTTAAATTGACATGATTCAGTGTCTTGTATTGATTGTTTTCTATCTTTGAAAGCAAGAGGAGATTTTTGCTGAGACGGCTCATGTGCAGCAGCTCTTGTTGCATTTCCTGGATCTCACTGGCCTGATATGCGGTCAGATGCTCATCCTGCAAAAGATTGTCTATCTTGTTGAGCACTATAGACAACGGAGTCTGGAGTTCGTGAGAAGCATTCTCTGTAAATTCCTTCTGTACCCGATAACTTTTAGCACTGGTAAGCAGGATCTGGTTTAAGGTAGCATTCAACTGATCAAACTCTTTCACTCCCGTATTGGCTGGCAGGGTGACTGGGCCTTCCTCAACCTTGAATTTACTGATCGTAGAGAGCGTCTTCCTGAAAGGCTGCCACAACCGTCTTGGGACAAACTGCAGGACCAGCAGAATGGTCACTGCAAATGCAGCCATAATGCCAAAGAACTGGATGAAAAGTCCCACCAGCACATCCTTATTTAAGTCTGTGCGAGGGCGTATACCATAATCTTTGGCGATACGCACCAGATCCTCCGCATAGAAATGTGTAGTCAGTTCATATAAAAAAGGAGTAGTCAATATCAAGATAATGACCATGCTGATGGCGAATCTCGTCATCATCTTATTCATCAAACTTCTTTCCATCTGTATCCCGTCCCATAAATAGTCTGGATCATCCCCTTGACGCCATTCCTGGAGAGTTTTGCCTTTAAGTTCTTGATGTGAGAATAGATAAAATCATAGTTATCCATCATGTCGGCCATTTCTCCACTGAGATGTTCAGCAATAGCTGCCTTGGAAATCACCTTGTTACGATTACTGATCAAGAAGAGAAGCAGCTCATACTCCGAACGAGTAAGTTCGACCGGATGATTGTTTACGGTGACCGATTTGGTCAGGAGATTGATTTCGACATGATTGGAAGACACGACATTACTGGCCGAGAATTCCTGACGACGGATCAAGGCATAAATACGCATGGAGAGTTCCGGCAGTGCGAAAGGCTTAGGAAGATAATCATCTGCTCCTATCTTCAGGCCGGTCACCCGGTCGTCCAGAGAGTCCTTGGCAGAGATGATGATCACTCCTGTACTCTTATGTTCCTTCCGGATAGTACGCAAGATGTCAAGGCCACTACCTCCGGGGAGCATCAGGTCGAGCAGGATACAATCATATTCGTAAGTGCCCGCCATCATTTTCGCCGTCTTGAAATCAAAAGCTTGCTCGCAAAGATAATTCTGACCTTCCAGATAGTCTTTCATACTGTCTGAAAGCCTGTGCTCATCTTCTATAATTAATATTTTCATACATTCAGACATACTAACGGACTTTGATTGTTATTTATTATGCACTGATCAATAAAATTATCAGGGTAAGGTAAAAAATAGACAACAGGATGTAGGGACGCCTGGTCACCGGTTTGGTCTTGATTTTACGGCTGAGAAACTGGAATGTAAAGTATGCGAAGATAAAGCCTATGAGGGCACCGCAAAGGACATCTCCTGGATAGTGTACCCCCAGATAGATTCTGGAATAGCACAGCATGCCGGAAAACAACACCAGGGAAATCCGGGTCAGTTTGTCTTTATAGATCATTCCCAGCCATGTGATGATCCCTACTGAAACGGTTGCATGACCAGACACGAATCCATGCAGGCCACCTCTGTAGCCGTTGACGTAATGGAGCAGTGGTGCAATAGATGGATCATGTGAAGGGCGTAAGCGACCAACGAGGGGTTTGATCACACCGGAAGAGAGTCGGTCCAGAAAAGCAACTAAGGCGATCGTCACAATAAAAAAAATGAGTTTGTCGAGTTTTTCTTTAGGGTAGTCCCGGACAGAACTCCATAAGGATACAGCTGCCAGTGGTATCCATAACGTTTTCTGCGAATAATGATACCAGAAATTGTCGGTAAAGGTTGATCCCTTGAAATTCAGCATCAGCATCAGTTTCTTATCCATGAGATCCAGTACAGCCACATATTCACTCCACTGACCGATGACGATCAGCAATATACCCAGCAGACTCGTCAGGGTTAAAGCCTTGGCAGCCGCTTTACGGTACATCATGTTAACTGAAATGTACCGGACAGTAGGGGTATATTTCATGTTAGCAGAGATATAGTTTGAGTACATGGTTCTTGCCTTTATATATTTGTGGCGAAAATAATAACTAACTTTGGAGAAATCTTGGCGAATAAAGACAAAAAACAAAAAACACAGATTCTCTACAAAATCTAAGGACTATTTAAATATTTGGTGATCAGAAATATAGAATTTATGCTTATTTTTGCGTTGGAAATTTTAAAATACAGATTTAAGCAGATATGAATACAGACTTATTTCGTCATAAGGCTACCTCGTACAGCAATCCCGTACATCTTATTGCGGTTCAGTTTTTCGAATTATACCTGGTTGCAGGGTTCATTCTTCGTATCATATTGATGCTTACCGGTCCGGCGGCCGGCAATTCCTTTTCCTTTCTTGAAATCGTACGCCTTCTGGGAGTAGGAGTACTGTCTGACAGCAGTATGTGTGTCCTGCTTCTGCTGCCATTGCTCTTGGTTTATTTAGGCCTGAATGAATGGAAGTACAGCAAAGCAACTGGCTGGGTGATTGAAGGATTGTGGCTGGCAGCGTTCGTCTATGTATGGTTCTTTCATTCTATATTTGCTGACTATGGGGGCGCCGCCTCCAGAATTGCCAGGATATTCCTTACCTGGAAACTGATCAGTTTTTCCCTGCGGTTTTTTATACCGGGCTTACGGAATACCTGGCGTAAAATATCTGTTTATTTTACGTGGATCCTATATGTCTTCTTGTTCTTGATCGTATGCCTGGCGGAATATTTCTTCTGGCAGGAATTCGGCGTGAGATTTAATTTCATTGCCGTCGACTACCTGGTATATACCCATGAAACCATCGGGAACATCATGCAGTCATACGCTGTCATTCCTCTTTTCACCGGAGCATTTATTATTGCTGCCTTGATCGTCTTTCTGTGCGCAAGGACCCATAAACTCAAAATGGACCATCTGTTCAATCCCATACAACTGGCTGCACAGACAGGCCTCTATCTGGTCACTTGCGTCATCGCCTTTATCCTTGTATCCTGGACCTGCAACCTGCAAAGTAATGATGAATATGTTACCCAACTGGAACAAAACGGTCCCTACGATTTTCTGAATGCCTTCAGGAGTAACAAACTTGAATATAACAAGTTCTATGCCATGATTCCGAGGAAAGAGTGTATGGCAATCTACAGGAATGAAGCCGGCCTTGACAAGCATGGCGAGAAACAACTCGGCCAGGGTGGACAAGCCAGAAAACTCAATATCGTACTCGTAACCGTGGAGAGCCTGAGTGGGGAATATCTGACCCGTTATGGAAATCAGGATCATCTGACACCTGAACTGGATAAAATCATGACAAAGAGTCTGGTATTCGATAATCTGTATGCTGCCGGTAACAGAACGGTCCGGGGACTGGAAGCGCTGTCTTTATGTGTTCCGCCAAGTGCCGGTGAAAGTATCATCAAGAGAGCAGATAACAGAATGGGGAGTTACTCCGCAGGCGCCCAACTCAAGCGGCTGGGCTATCATGTGCAGTTTCTCTATGGCGGCGACAGCTACTTCGATAATATGGGGAATTATTTCTCTCACAACGGTTATGAGGTGATCGACCGGAATCAGATTCCCAAGAAAGATATATCCTTCGCGAATATCTGGGGAGTATGTGACGGAGACATGTTCCGCAAAAGCCTTCAGGTGTTTGATCAGGATGCAAGGGACGGAAAACCGTTCTTCGCTCAGATCATGACCACGAGCAACCATCGCCCCTATACCTACCCGGCAGGTAAAATAAAAGTCGTCGGGGATCCGAAATCTCGTGACAATGCCGTAAGATATACGGATTATGCGATCGGGCACTTTATCGCCGAGGCTTCCAGGAAACCGTGGTTCCGTCATACGGTATTCGTAATTATTGCCGACCATTGTGCTTCAAGTGCCGGAAAGACTTCGCTGCCAATAGAGAAATATCATATCCCTTGCATTATTTATTCTCCGGGCAACATCAAGCCTCAATATGTCAAGACACTCTGTTCCCAGATTGATGTCATGCCTACACTGATGTCTATACTGAATTTGCCCTGTAAGGTGAAATATACGGGCAGTAATATCCTGGCCGGGAATTTCAAGCCCCGTGCATTCATGGCTACTTATCAGGATCTGGGATATATGCAAGGACATACCCTGACCGTCCTTTCTCCTGTCAGAAAAATCCAGCAGTATGACCTGAAACCTTTAGGTGACTGGAACTACAATGAGATTCTGAGAAAACAGCCGGATCAGAAAATAGTCAGAAAGGCCCAGGCATACTACCAGTATGTCAACCTTTATTTCAAGGGGAAGAAATAATTTCCTTTAAAGAATCCCTCTTGCTATCCAGGCGCAGGCCTCAGCGTCCGCAAGAGCGTTATGATGCTTGGTGAGATCATAACCGCAAGCCGCGGCGACGGTCTGCAGCTGGTGATTTTCCAGATCCGGCAGGACTCTGCGGGAAGCACGCAGCGTATCGTAGAATTGATAATCCGGGTAGTCCATCTGATAACAGCGGAAAACGGCTTTCAGACACCCTTCATCAAAAGGACTGTTATGGGCGACCAGGGGCAGCCCTTCAATTTTAGGGGCAATCTGTTTCCAGACAATGGGGAAGACGGGTGCGTCTTCTGTATCTGCACGAGTTAGTCCATGTACCTGGGTGCAGCGATAATTGTAATAGTCTGGCTCTGGCTGAATGAGGGAATAGAAAGAATCGATAAACTGATCCCCACGGACAATAATCACTCCTACACTGCATACACTCGTACGGGAATAGTTGGCTGTTTCAAAATCTATTGCGGCAAAATCCTTCATCGTTTCTCTACAAAATACTTTTCATGTTTTAGGAAAGTCCCTACACGGTTAATTGTCTTTTGGGCAAACCAACTGGCAATTAGTCACAAGGCAAAGGTAGTATTTTATTTTCAAAGTCAAACCGAAATAACCTGAAAATACTGACTTAAGGGAATCTCGTTGACTCTTCAGCATAAATCAACTCTAATGTTAATTAGAGTGAAAACCACCTCTGATAGCTGAAAATAACAAAATATCTTCAAAGTCTGCTGTTACTTTTGACAACAAAATAATCATGCGAACAGTTGATAAGAAGGCTTTCTCCTCGTCTGCCTCCTCTCTGTGAAGCAATAAAACGACACAAATCTTTTATAATCAGATGAACAAGAATAAACTAATCCTTATCGGAATCTTTTTGATCCTTTTCACCTCAGTATCTGCTCAACGCCGTTTACAGGATTACCTTTCCATAGCTGACAGGAATAGTCCGTTGCTCGTCGCTGCACGGAACCGGAAGGCTGTCGGAGATGAAGAAATCCAGCGGCTGAAGGCTGTCTACACACATTCCCGACTGGAATTCTCCGGCGATGCTCTTTTTGTCCCTGTAGTGTCGACCGAAAACGGGAAAAGTGGATTCCGCTGGAATGATCAGGATGGCAAGGATTATTATGGCTATGATCTTGGTGAGAGCAGCGGTCATATCGATGCCGGTCTGACCTGGACGAAGCCTCTGTCAGGGGACCGGAATTTCCAGACGGAAAAACAGTATTGGAATATCCGCAATGATATGGAAGATGATCATATCCGTCTGTCCTCGCATGATTTACACCGGTTAGTGACGGAGCAATATCTCCTCTGTTTGCTCGACGAGGAAAATGAACGGACATATAATTCCCTCGACTCATTGCTCATCTACCAGAGCAGGATCGTGTCAGCACTTGCCAACAAGGGACTGGCAAGCGTGGCTGATCTGCGGCTCATTGACATAGAAAGGCAGAAGAATAAAAGTATTAGGGAACAGGCCCGACAATCTTTCCAGTCTCATCATGCGGAATTAAATATTCTCTGTGGCCTCTCTGAGCCGCTTCCTGACAATGATCTGCAACCGGTTGACCTCTCTATACAACCGGGCAGGGAACCGTCCTCTTCCTTTTTCCTGGAACAATTCCGGCTTGACAGCCTCTTGCAGCATACTGACCTGGCGAGTTATCAGAATCTCTACCGACCCCAACTGTCTCTCTTTGTGACCAACGGAGTTCAGACGGGTGCCTATAAGGACCTTTACCGTCATTTCGGGGTCAGTGCAGGATTGCATCTTACCTGGCTGCTGTCTGACGGCAAACAGATGAAGCATCGCCAGAGAGAGTACCACCTGGCTTTAAGTACAATCCGCGAACAGCGTAATCATGAGATGACTGTAAGGAAAGAACGTCTCAGGTCATTGCTGGAGATCATGAAGACTCAGGACGAACAGATCCGACTTTCACAACAACAACTACAGGACTATCGCAGGCTGCTGGCAGATTATAAACGGGAAATCATGGCGGGCAGGAGGTCTGTCATTGACTATATCAATGTCTTCAGCCATTACCGTGACGAAATAAGAAACCATAACACGCTATGTGTCAACAAGGATATGATCGTCAACACCTATAATTATTGGAACTGGTAAATAAACAGAAACATGGTTACAAATAACAACAAGACACTTGTCTATTCTATCTTATCCCTCATCCTGACCACAAGTTGTTTAGCGGCTTGCCGGCAAAAGGCATCGGAAGAGCCTGCTCCGGTGCCTCATACGCAGGTCACCATTACTCATGTAGAATATGGCAACATCAGCCGGCGGCTGGAGTTCCTCGCGCAGTCTGACTATCTGCGGGAGGTGAAGATGGTGGCTCCTGTATCAGGCTATATTGTCCGCATGCATCTACAACAGGGTGACCGGACGGGACGCCACGGTTTTCTCTTCTCCATGAAAAGTAATGAACAGGCTGCATTGGGCATGCAGGTAGCTCCTGTCACCGTGTCGTCTTCTATCCCGGGTATCATTACAGCCGTTTATCAACAGCAGGGGAGTTACGTGACAGAGGGCACGCCGGTATGTGATGTCGTGGACGCAACAAGTCTGGTGTTTCGTATCCATATCCCTTATGATGAACGGAGACAGGTACACTCAGGGATGCCTTGTACGCTGCTGCTGCCTGAGGGTACCCGACTGAAGACAACCCTGGTCCGTGCCTTGTTAAATATGGATGATGCCGACCAGACTGAAGATTTCATTGCCAGGGTACATGCCGGATTCCTCCCGGCAGGACTGGTAGCAAAGGCCGTCATTTGGGTCAAAAGTACAACCGGTAATCATCAGATCCTGCCTGTCGGAGCCGTGCAGAGTGATGATAATCTAAGCCGGTATTGGATTTTCCGCCTGACAAGTGATTCTACGGTAGAGAAAATTCCTGTCATAACGGGTAACGGCAATGACCGCTACATAGAAATTCTCTCTCCGAAACTCAATCCTTCTGACAGAATTGTCAATAACGGCGCTTATGCCTTGACGGAACAGTCCATTGTGAAAATGGTCAGATAAGGTAACTATAAGTTGATGGATCTCCTTCAAATACGCTGGTTCCATTCCTAAGAAACTCATATTAAATCATGAACAAGATACAGAAGAAGTCGATGTACCAACTCTTTGAGAAACCTATCATTTTTGTAGGTGCTCTCATCCTGCTGGCAGGGATATACAGTTACTTGAATATGCGGAAAAGTCTGTTTCCGGAAGTTCAGTTTCCAAGGATCACGCTTATTGCTGATGCTGGAGAACAACCTGTTGACAGGATGATGATCACGGTTACGAAACCGCTGGAGAGTGCGGTGAAGAAGGTACAGGGAGTGACGACGGTTAAAAGTAGTACGAGTCGTGGCAGTTGTGTCATCGATGTGTATTTCAAATGGGGGATGGATATCTATGCCCTGAAAGCCCAACTGGAAAGTCGTGTCAATGAGATCAAGAACTATCTTCCTGCTGGTACGGTCATCTCGACGGAGGTCATGAACCAGAGTCTGTATCCTGTATATGGCTATACGCTGAAGAGTAAGACTCACGGCAGTATAGAAATGAGAGATGTGGCCAATCTCGTCGTACGGCCGCTGTTCTCCCAGGTGGACGGCATTAGCAATGTGGTCATCCATGGAGGCAAGGCAAAAGAGTTTGTCGTCATCCCGGATGCAACAAAGATGTCCTCTCTCGGCATTACCCCGGAAGACATCATCAAGGCTTTCCAGCATACCAATTTTATCGAGGGTAACGGAATGGTGGGAGGGTATCACCGACTCTATCTGACACTGACCGATACGAGAATACGCAATGTCCGGCAGTTGGAGAACACGGTCATCAAAGGCAACCAGAACAGGATGGTGTATCTCTCGGACATTGCCCGGGTAGAGGTGCAGGAGCAACAGGAATTCCTGAAAATCAATGCAGACGGTGATGATGCGGTGCTTATCGACCTGGTGAAACAGCCTGGAGTGAACCTGCTCACTTTTGCCAAGAATGTAAAAGCAAAGGAAAAGGAAGTGCAGAAGGCCCTTCCTGCTGGTTATGAGCTGAAGACTTATTATGACCAGAGTGCCTTTGTAGGCAGTTCTATCTATGGTGTAGTAAGAACGATTATCGAGGGTCTTTTCCTGGCCATCCTCGTGATGGTTCTCTTCTTGCGTTCCTGGCGTGCCAGCTCTGCCGTGATGCTGACGATACCTGTCACGCTGGCATTGAGTATCCTGCTCGTGAAAATTGCCGGCATATCACTGAACATCATGTCACTGGGAGCCATAGCGGCCTCGGTGGGATTAATCCTCGACGATGCCATCGTCATTATCGAACAGATCTATCGTGAACAGGAAGATCATCCTCAGGAGCCCCGGACCACCGTGGTGCATACTGCCATCCATAATCTCTTTCCCGCTATGGTGGCTTCGTCGCTTTCTACCATTATCATTTATTTCCCGTTCCGTATGATGAGTGGTATGGCAGGAGCATTCTTCAAGGACCTTGCCATAACGATGCAACTCACACTGCTGGCTTCCTTTTTCGTGACCTGGATTCTGCTGCCGACACTTTATATCGTAATCAGCGGTAAGAAAGTGTTCCGTCCGCGGCACCCGGAAAAGACGGGTAACAGTACTGAACAGGATGCTGTCAGAAAGGTGAGATGGCTGACAAGAGCTTACCGGCATCCGGTCATCGTCATCCTCTTTGTCATGGCCTTGGTTGGGGGAGGCTGGCTATCTTATCATCAGATGCAGACGGGATTCCTCCCTGACCTGGATGAGGGGACTATCGTACTTGATTATCACTCTCCATCGGGGACGGACATAGAAGAGACTGACCGTCTCTGCCGGGAGATGGAGAAAATCATCATGTCCCATCCTGCCGTAGAGACTTATTCCCGAAGGACTGCGCTGGGCATGTCCTTCGATGTCAAGCCGTCTAATTTCGGTGATTATCTCATCCAGTTGAAGCCCGGCCGGAAGGAGACTACTCCGGAAGTGATCAATGATCTCAGAAAGGAGATAGCGCAGAAAGTACCTGTAATGACCGTAGATTTCGGGCAGCGTATCTCTGATTTGCTGGGGGATCTGATGAGTACGCCGAATCCAATAGAAATAAAAATCTTCGGTAATAACTACAAGCGACTGGAACAGTTGTCGGCCCAGGCGGAACATATCATGAGACATACTCATGGCGTCGTGGATATTGATAACGGGCTGGTGCCTGCCGGCTCTTCTATAGTCTATACCCCAAATGAACAGTTGTTGGCTCAGTATGGCATCTCCCTTGATGATTTTTCCAGTCAACTGTCATGCTATATAGGGGGAGTGCCGCTCAGCCAACCTGATAATGTCATTGAACCGGCACCACAGCAGGCAGCAATGACGGGGGGACTACAGATAGGCAGCATCCAGGATGGAGAACAACTCAGAAGGGTGTTATTGAGATTCGTTGACTTCAAGGATAATGACCCGGCAAAGATCATGCATGAACCGGTCTTTCTTCCTGACGGCACTACACGTCCTGTAGGTTATTTCTGCAGGATGAGCGTCATTCCTGGTGAGATCGAGCAGAAACGGGAAGACCTGAAGGCGGATATTACGCTGACAGCCCGTCTGGAAGGCCGTGACCTCGGATCAACGGTAAAGGACCTGCAGCAGCAATTCCATAAAAAACTTAATCTGCCGAAAGGATATACCTTACAGTTTGGTGGAGCTTATTCACAGCAGCAACAGTCGTTCAGTGAATTACTTACCATCCTCCTGATGGCAACCTTGCTGGTTTTCTCCGTGCTGCTGTTCCTCTTCCGCAAATGGGGTATCTCCCTTGCCATCCTTTTTATCTCCGTCCTTGGAGTAGGAGGGAGTCTGCTGGCGCTTTATATCACCGGAACGCCTCTTAATGTGAGCAGTTATACGGGGATCATCATGGTGGTGGGTATCATTGCCGAGAATGCTATCTTCACTGTCAACCAATATGACCAGAACAGGCAACGGGGTGGTGCTGTGGCCGAATCTGTCGACTATGCCATAGCCTTGCGCATCCGTCCAAAGTTAATGACTGCCATCAGTGCTGTACTGGCTCTGATGCCTCTCGCCTTAGGGATTGGAGTGGGGGCTCAGATGCAGCAGCCGCTTGCCGTAGCGGTCATCGGAGGATTCTGCGTAGCCTTGCCGCTGCTGTTGCTGGTGCTGCCTTGTCTGATGCTGAAAATATTCCGGTAAACGATGACTCCATCCTATAGCGCTGATTTTTCTATAGGATGGATTTCTTGATCCTTGTTAGAATGGTGATCTGACTTCTTCGCTGACGTGGCTCCTTAAATAATAACTAACGGAAAAGAGAACGGACAGATTGAGTACCATACTACTTAATTAATCTAAATAGAGAGAAATAATAAGGACACTGCTACCAAATAATATGAATGATTTTTCAGGTCATAACTTTATTTTTTTATTAAATAAAGTGAATAATTAAGAAAAAAAGTATATCTTTGCACCGCAAATTTAAAAAATATATGGACAGTAACCCGTCAAATATAATAAAATCATCAACCTGCGCTTAGTGGGGGAGTGGGCCGTTCCCGCCTTCTTTCTGGCGCATAAACAGGGAAGTAATACATGACTTCTTTTACACACTTTGTCTGAATCGATTTCTTGACTCCAATCCTTTGGTCTTGGAAGACCCTTGGAAGTTCTCTGATTATATATATCCGATTTTTTCCTATAAGTAATTATCGATGAGACGATCCTCGTGGCAGGGCTCGCAGTAGTTGCTAAATGGATGAACGGGAATACAGTATATTACGAACATTAATATAGTATATTACGAACATTAATATAGCATTTATGATGCTGTAAAAACAAATATACAAATGATGATAACAAGAAAAATTACTTTAAGATACATTCTTCTTATGAGATTATGTTTCCTGTGTGTATTATTAGCCACAGGAATTTCAAGTACTGTTCTGGCACAGTCTGAAGACACCCTGAAAAATGAACGCTTTTCCATACATGGGCAGGTAACCGTAATATCTCAATATAAACCATCTTTTCATGCGGCCTATTCAGGAACAAACAGCCTGATCTCTAAAGGTGAATCCAAGCGATCACTGACAACAACTTTATTCTTTGGTGTAAGGTTGTGGAAGGGTGGAAGTCTCTTTATTGGACCGGAAATATCAGGTGGCGCGGGCTTGAGCGGTTCTGCTGGAGTAGGAGCATCTACCAACGGTGAGGCGTATAGAGTAGACAGCCCTGCACCATCCTTTGAATTAGGTCGACTATATCTTACTCAAATTATTCCTTTGAGCAGCAATAAGGTTTATCAATGTGACGACATCAATCAATTAGGAGGGATGATCCCGACTGAATATATAGCCTTGACGATTGGGAAAATTTGTGTATCTGATGTTTTTGACACTAATAAATACAGTCATGATCCAAGAACACAATTTATGAGTTGGGGACTTATGGACAATGGTGCATGGGATTTCGCAGCGAACACCAAAGGATACACTCCCAGTATAGTGTTAGAATGGGTTACACCGCATAATGCATTACGTTATGGCATCTCGTTGCTTCCAAAGATCGCAAATGGAATGCAAATGGATTGGCGACTTCAAAGATCCAGCTCCCATTCTTTGGAATACACTCACAATTATTCCCTCGATGGAGAAAAGGGAAGTATCCGGTTGTTCTCATTCATCAACTGGGCAAATATGGGAAACTATGAGGAAAGTTTAAAATTGGATCCTACTTCTCCCGATCTGTCTAGGACAGAGAAAGCCGGTAGGACCAAATATGGCTTTGGAGTCAACCTTGAGCAAGAGATAAATGACTTTATGGGTGTATTTTTCAGAGCGGGATGGAATGACGGTCATAACGAGACATGGGCTTTTACAGAAGTCGATCGTACATTGAGTGCCGGAATTTCTGCTGATGGCAGTAAATGGCATCGTAAAAATGACACGGTGGGACTGGCATACGTAATATCGGCATTGTCAAATTCCCACCGTGATTATCTTAAAGCCGGTGGATATGGATTCGAACTGGGTGACGGACATTTAGATTACGGTTTGGAAAATCTCTCAGAACTGTATTATTCATTTGCCTTGAAAGATAATTTGTTCATTTCGGGGGCATATCAATTTATTATTAACCCAGGATATAATCGAAGCCGTGGCCCTGTAAATGTATTGAGCCTGAGAATCCATGCCGTTTTTTAATATTTGATTTCAGCAGAATGCGTATCCGACTCTGACAAATTCTAAAAATAAATAAGTTGCCCTCAATGTTGCAAATGATATTGGAATAGTTTATATTTGCATAATATAAAAAAGGAGGTAATTATGTTTGGAAGATACACTAAAGATTTGGATGACAAGTATGGTTGGAATGATCCCTTCCTTACTTCAAGAACCCTTTCCCAGCCAGACTGTGTAACATCCAGCAACAGAAAGGGGCATAAGCCTGACTCAGTGTCGCCTGTTTTACACGGCAAGTGAGGAACTCTTTATCATCATATCAGATAATCACAATAACTAAATATCGCAAAGTATTTGTTTTTAATGCTTTGCGATATATTATATATTTATAATCTATAAGAGCATCCTTGTCAAAGAAATCAACTTGAAGCGTATCCTCGTAGGGACTCCAATTGCCATAGATTATACCGTTATGGGCTATCACCGGATAGAAATTGCCACTGTTGTTATGGGTACGATGGCGTTGTCCTGGCGGAAGGACGAGGTCACGACTCTTATAGCCGATCAGATATTCATCATAGGGTGGAAGAAGCTGTGCGGAATCCTTGTGTACGACATCCTTCAAACAGATAGAAATTCCGGCCTCCCCATGGTATTATATACAATCTTTTCCTAATATCTGATCACCGAATATAAAGTCACTGAAATATTTTGTATTACAGATGATTTCTGCAAGTTTTTTTGATGATACCCGTTTTCCGGTACATCAGTGATTGGGTATCAGTGTGAAGTAGGACAAAACGCATTTTTCTGCCATGGACAGGTCATCAACTGCATTTGATCCCGGCATCGTGTCAAGTTGAATCTTTGGGAATGGGCGATACGAATAACCATTCTGACTATCAATACTTTCCGAAATGACCGGCGAAGAATTTTTCTGTTCTTGAAAGAAAAAGGATGAAAAACTATCCGAAATCATAGAAAAATGTATCTTTGTATCGCAATACTCCTTTTACAAAGAGTAAAGAAGTTGTTATGTCCAGGCTATGAGCCTGAAAAATAGTGGATTACGAGTATTAAGAGATACGAGTATGGTAAATAAGACTTCAGCACTTTCGGGTACGCCAGTACCACCGAGAGGGCAGTTGGCAAGGGCATAAAATAATCAAGGGAACTATGAAACCGGATGGTACGGTAACCTCGATTATAGCCGACGAAAACGGTTGTTTTCCAAAGGGCAAACACGTTACTTGGATTGACGGACAGTCAGGTCAAGGAATAGGGAGAATATCTCCGGAGGATGAAAAGATCAGTCAGAAATGGGCTGAGGATCCTGCCTCGTGGGGCTATTTGTTTATCCATAATAAGAAAGTGGACAAGTTTGAAGCCGAGGTGAACAAGGAGGGCCATTGCCGCTGCTTTGTCCACCGGTCCGTTTTCTATGAGAAAGCCAGACATGGCGTCAGGAAGATAGAGAAACCTTCAATCAGTGGTTTTGTCTTCCTGCAGGGCAGTACCAAATTTCTTCAACAATATTTGCATGAGCATTATCCTACCCTTCATCTGGTCAAGGATCACAACACCAATGTTCCGGCTGTGATCCCCGACGTTCAGATGCAACCTTTCATGCAGATCATGAAGGATGACCCTACCCGGATCCGGATCCTGCAAAATTCCATTGATCACTATGCTGAGGGGAATGTCAGGATACGGGTACTTACGGGTGTTCTGAAAGGTCAGGAAGGTTATGTCATCAGGATGGCTCATGACCACAAGTTCGTCATGAAGGTGGGAGATATGG
>DHOX01000045.1:0-3290 GCA_002409785.1 Prevotella sp. UBA5379
ACAAACAAGGCCTCATTACTCCCATAGTTTAAAGAACGGTCTCCCCGCAAGGTAACTCTCACGGAAGAGGTGGGACCACTGCCTGTCTGAAGCATCTCCAGTCCGGCGACTTTTCCATTCAGCGCATTCAACCAGTTTCCTGACAAGTTTTCCGTAATGACATCACCATCTATGTTAGCTACTGAATAGCCTAAAGACTTTGTCTTGCGCTTGATACCCAGAGCGGTCACCACGGTACCTTTCAACATAATCCCATCAGGATACATCTTGATGATAAGAGCGGACAGATCCGACTTCTTACCTATCTCCGATTCTGTTTTCTTATATCCCATATAAGAGATGTCCAGTGGCTTATTCCGGTCATCCGTTTCAAGGGAAAAGCATCCGTCACGATCAGTCACCGCCATATTTTTCGTACCTTCCTGTTTAACGATCGCACCGATCAATGGAATATTCCCTGCTGCGTCAACCACTCTTCCTGATATGGGAAATGACTGGGCTTCAGCTCGCTTACCCCATAAACACATTCCCATACAGAAAACAAATAAAATTACCCGTTTGCCTTTTTTCATTATGAAGTCATTATTTCTAATTATCGGATGCAAAAGTATAATCTCCATATTACAATGGAAAGACTGGTACTTGACAAAAACGAGACATAAACATGAAGAACGCATTACATACCGTCAAAAAACAAGGTGGGCAGGGCACAAGACCTCTACCATTAAGATTAACCATAAATCATCTGTCTAAAATACCCGGACTTTAAAAAATTATGATTACCTTTGATGAGTTTTATAAGTAAAATCAATATGAAAACAATACTTTTTATTATTGGCTCGACAAGAGCAAAATCCTTTAACCGACAGACCGCACAATATGTTGAAAGTCTGCTAAAGAGCAAAGCAAATATCCAGTATCTCGATTTCACTGATCTTCCCTTTATCAATCAGGATCAGGAAAGCCCTGTACCTGGAATCGTATCCAGGATAAGAAAAGGAGTAATGGACGCTGATGGTCTCTGGGTATTCTCTCCGGAATATAATTACAGTTATCCGGGATATGTCAAGAACCTGTTTGACTGGCTTTCACGTCCTAATGATCCCGGAACACCCAACGGACCAACGGCCATTGCAGGGAAAAAGATTACCATCACCGGTGCTGGCGGCACTTTTGCGACCCAAGGAATGCAGGAAAAATTAACGGAACTCTTTGGTTTCATCAAAGCTGATGTCATGAAAGAACCGATGACCAAAATCCACGTCAATCAAGAAGCCTGGACATCAGACCTCCTCACCCTCTCCCCTGAGGACAAGGCACACCTGGAGAAACAGGCAGATGCTTTTCTGAAGTTCATCTAACCTGATAAAAAACGGAGTAAGACCAGAATCTTACTCCGATGAAACCGCATGTTATAAGTGATCTCTCCGACAGACGGATGGCAAATTCTACCGGATGAGTCCGGCATGTTTTGTATACCATGCATATAACCTGCTCATTCCTTCCTGCAAGGAAGTAGCAGGTTTATAGCCGAAATCCCGTTGTAAACGGGAGGTGTCTGCATAAGTACGGGTCACATCCCCAGGCTGCATTCCCAGCATTTTCATACAGGCCTGGTGACCGGTTACGACCTCGATGCTATGGATAAAATCAAGTAATTTTACCGGTTGGGAATTACCTATATTATAAATACGATAAGGTACTTTCTCATCGACCTCAGCATGAAGGATCCTCCGTACTCCTTCTGTAATATCATCAATATAAGTAAAATCACGAAGCATCTCTCCATGATTGAAAACAGGGATCTCCTGCCCCGAGGAAATGGCTTTCATGAATTTGATTGGTGCCATATCCGGGCGTCCCCAAGGACCATACACGGTAAAGAAACGAAGTCCTATCGTCTGAATGGCATAGAGTTTGCTATATGCGTATGCCATCGCCTCTTCACTTTTCTTCGTAGCAGCATAAAGACTCACCGGCTGGTCTGTACGGTCAGTTTCAGAGAAGGGCACATGAGCATCCATACCATAAATACTGCTTGAACTGGCATAGACGAGATGAGGGAGCCCATGGTGACGACAGGCCTCGAGAAGATTCAGGAAACCCACAATATTCGATTGAACATAAGAATATGGATTTTCTATGGAATAACGTACTCCTGGCTGTCCTGCCAGGTTACAGACATGGGTAAAATGTTCTCGTTCAAAAAGTTGATTCAATTTTTCCCGATCCGTAAGGTCCATCTGTACGAAACGATAACGGGCAATGGTCTTACTTTGTATAAGTTTGTCTCGGACAATTTCATCTCTGGAGATGCCTGTATCTGCCAGACGGGCATATTTCAGATTCGGATCATAGTAATCATTGATCACATCCAAGCCTACCATGTCGGCCCCTTCTGCAGCCAGCACTTTTACCAGTTGATGGCCGATGAAACCGGCCGTTCCTGTAATTAATATTTTCATTTTCTAATCCTATTGCGCGCAGGATGACGAATCATCACCCACACTTCTATTACATTCTTGTCTCTTCTGCTCCTTATGGTGGAGGACAATATTCCTGAAATAAGTAAAAAATCCCACTGACTGCCCCAGAATCAACACTGGATCCAGCCTGAACACACCATAACTTACGATAATGGAACATCCTATCAGGCTGATAATCCAGAAACCTACCGGCAATATGGATTCATGACGGTGGTAAGAATAAAACCACTGATAGATAAACCTTAAAGTAAAGATTACCTGACCCACAGATCCCCAGATCAGCAAAGGTAGAGAGACCGCCTCATTATGCAGGAAATTATGGATAAACCGCGGCACATCTGAAAGCATAAATGAAATGGCAACCAGAGGTAAAGCGCCAATCAATATTCTGAACACCAGGGGTATCCTATGCCACAAACCCTTGATATCCAAGTTCCATATATAGATATAGAAAGAAATCAGTTGTCCCAGGATGATGGCAAAATCATGTCTCATCCACCCATAGACAAAGAGCAGAATGCTACCCACCAGACTGCAGATCCAGTAAAGATTTGGCGAAACTACTTTCTTGGCCCGTTCTGACAATATCCATTGGATAAGCATCCGCGCAGAAAAGAATCCCTGCGCAATAAAGCCTATAGCATAAACAAATAAAGGAGAGGTTTGCATTCAGGCTTTCTTATAAAGATTCTGTTCATCAATATGATAACGGATATACCGCTTTTTCATCCACCGATAGGCGAAGCAATCAACAAACGGACCCTTCAGCCGATTCCACAGGTGATACTTCGAGACACCGGCTAC
>DHOX01000045.1:3559-30031 GCA_002409785.1 Prevotella sp. UBA5379
ATAATCGGTCCACATCACTTTTAACGGACATCCCGTATCTGTTGCCGTATCACCGGTCATCTTGCGGCGAAATCCATTTGCAATCTTCGACTGTAATTTCTTGAACCCGGAATCCTTGCGATGAGCCCGGATACCGGAGACCAGTTGATACTCAGGAGCAAACTCCAGCAGGCGATTAAAATCCTCCGGATTTGTCTGCAAATCGGAATCAATATAACCGATATATTTACTTTCCACCGTATCAATCCCTGCTTTCATCGCCGTACTAAGACCATGATTTCTATCTGAAGAGATAAAATAGAAATCTCTGTTACGAGTACAGATGTCCTTGATTTTCTCCAGACTATGGTCTTTGGAGCCATCATTGATCAGGAGCAGACAAGTCTTCATAGGGGCTTTCGGCAGGTAAGCCGACAACTCTTTTTCCACTCGATCCAGATTATCTTCCTCATTATAGACAGGCATGATAATCGTAAAGTCATAATCCTTCGTATGATTCATTTTTCTGATTTAATCCTTTTATATAATATCCTTCCGGTCTTGTCTTCAGGAATAATTAATTATCTTTTTACTGATTTGCCAGCCCTTCTTCCGGCCGTACCGCTCTTCCGGATATTCTTTTCCTTCAAGAGGGTTACATAATTGAGAAACAAATTACTGTAATGACTGTCTTTCTTCGGATGCTTGTTGTCATCGTAATAGCCGATCCTCACGGTGTCCAACCTGCACAGAATGGAAGCTGGAATTTCCTGGCCAACTGGTTTTCGAGAGACGATGACACAGGGCAGATTCGACATTACTTCAGCCTTCTTGCCCAAATTCAACGGCAGGATCTTACGATGTGCTTCATAGACCAGTTCGATACGCAACTGCTCCTTTTCATTATAATAGAATGGCACCTGATCAAGATGGTGCATAGAGCAGACCTCACTGATGCTATGCTCATCAGGGTTGCCGAACAACTTGCCGACGGGGCGGAGGAAAAACAGTTCTGCTATGAAAAAGAGTCCTGCATAACCCCACACGAATCCTTCTGATAATTTCGGGTGCCTGCTTTTTGTCTCCAGCCAGTCCAGGACGAAAGCAACTGACATTGCGACCGTGGGAGCCATAGGCAACAGGTAACGCATCTTTTTCTCAGGCATACAGGAAAGCAAGACGAGCTGGAGCAGCATGCAGATGACGACAGCAACATATTTCCGGGGCTGGGTCACCCGTTTCCGCCAGAAGGGAACAGCCAGGGCTACCAGGATGAAAGGAGCCCAGAGGCCTCCTTCGAGGAAGAAACGCCAGTAATAATACCAAGACCGGACATTATGGTCAGACCAGGCGGAAGATTCTTTATGGATAACATACTCGGTCGCTTCCGGATGATAAATCAGCAAATAGATATACCACCAACTGCCCAGGACAAGGCAGATCAGGATGGCGACACCTAATGGTCCCCACTTCCCTTTCATCCGGGGTCTTCTGAGGAATATTGCCGTAACGATAAAAGGCAGAAGCAGTGCATAAAAGGAAACGGGACCTTTGCTCTCAAAGGAAAGTCCCATAAAAAGTCCGGACAGAAGAAACCAACGCCATTTATGCGTATGCACCAGTCCGCCATCATAAAATCCCAGGTCTTCCTCATAGAACCCATGATCATCATCATAAAAGCCACGCAACAGGAAATAGACTGCTCCCATCATAAAAGCGTGACAGTAAATATCCCATGTAGCCGAACGCCCCATGAGCACCACATTATATAAGGTGAGAAAGACCAGCACGCTATTCACAGCGAAGCGGTTCCTCCTTGTCAGATATTTCGCCGTCAAGAACAGGAACAACGTCCATAGGAATCCCATGACAGCCGGTGCAAAACGCTGTGCGGAAAGGCTGTTCGGCACAATCATCTCTACAAGACCTGCCACCCACGTGGGCAAGGGTGGTTTTTCCAACCGTAATTCTCCGTTCATGGTAGGCACCAGCCAGTTGTTGTCTGATACCATTTCCCGCGCGGTCACGATATTCCGCGATTCCATAATGTCGGTAGGCAGAGCACTACGATTGACAAAGAATGCAGTAATGCACAGGATAACTAATAGGATGGTGGTATTTTTCGACTTCATCTCTTGTGATTCATACATTTGTTATTACAAAGCAACTTCTAAGATTTCACAGATCTTTCAGTCCGACTCATAATTATGGACTGCTTCCAGAAGCAGTTCCACGAGCCTGGGCACTGCATAGTGCCTCAATTCCGATTCTTTCACCCAGATATATTCTCGCGGCAATTCCGGTTTTTCCTGCTTCTCCAACAGATAAAAGTCCGCATAGAGCACCCGGTGTGTCAGCACATGTCTGACCCCTTGTCTGAGCAAGACAGGTTTTCCTCCACATTTTGCGAATACCGTATCCACCGATGAATCCGCTGTTTTTTCTATCATAAGCGGTTCCCAAAGCCCATGCCAGATCCCTTCCCCCCGGCGGTGAATGGCAACCTTTCCCCCACAGCGAATATAGATATAGGCCAGCCGGAGGGTAAGCACTTTCGTTTTCTTCAATTTCACCGGCAGCTGCCCGACCTTATTGCTGCGGAAAGCAGAACAAATCTCCAGAAACGGACAACTGTCACATCTGGGAGAACGGGGCATACATAGTGTGGCCCCGAAGTCCATCATCGCCTGATTGAAATCAGCAGGACGGTTCTTGGGTATAAGCGACTGCGCCATCTGGGGAAAAAGAGCTTCCCCCTCCGGAGAATTGATTGGTGTATCGATGCCCATCACACGGGACAGCACCCGATAGACATTGCCGTCAACGGCCGCCACGGGAACGCCGAAAGCAAAAGAGGCCACGGCTGCTGCCGTATAAGGGCCTATCCCCTTCAATTTTCTCAGCTCTTCCGGAGTTTCAGGGAAATGTCCCAAGGAGACAATCTGCCTTGCTGCATGGTGAAGGTTACGTGCCCTGCTGTAATAGCCCAGACCTTCCCAGAGCAGAAGGACATCGTCCTCACTGGCAGATGCCAGGTCCCGGACAGTAGGATAGGTTTTCATAAAGCGTTCCCAATAGGCCTGCCCCTGCACGACTCGTGTCTGCTGAAGGATCACTTCGCTCAGCCAGATCGCGTATGGATCATGTGTATGACGCCACGGAAGATCCCGTCCATTTGCCTCAAACCATCTTAACAACGCAGGCACAAAAATATCGCTCATATTATTTGCAAAGATACGACAAAAATAAATTTAATCTGAAAAGTTTTCTTTATTTTTGCATATAAAGATTCAAAACATGGAAATAAATACTGATAAGGATAAAATTGTTAAAAGCCAACTCTCTATGAGCCCGCATACGCTCTTCCATCCTTTCCATACCACCATTCCCTTGCCTGCAAGATTCAATGACCCTTTTCATTACAAGCCTCATCCGCTATGTCTTCTTGCCGCCCAGGAAGTACAGAATTTTCTGATTTCATCAGAGATTCCGGCATCCTTTAAAGAAGAAATCGCACGCGGCAAGATGTTCGGTGTCCTGGTCGTCCAGGATTCGCTAAAGGATATTGGGTATCTGGCAGGTTATGGAGGACAAATTGACGGACGAAGTGACTGGGAAGGATTTGTCCCTGCTATCTTTGACTATCTGCAACCTGACGGATACTTCAAGAAGAAAGAAACAGAGATCACAAATATCAACCGCCATATCGATCAAATGGAACATTCTGAAAGGTACCATAGCCAACTAACGGCCTATAACGCCCTGCGACATGAGGCAGAAGAGGCAATCAACGAAAAAAGGAATACCATGAAAAGGGCCAAACAACTCAGAGACAGGAAACGGGCTGAAGGGCAACTGTCCTATGGTATAAAACAGGAGATGATCCATGAAAGCCAGTTCTTGAAAGCAGAAGTACGCCGTACGAAGAGGTTATACGATACTTATCTAGACAATAAAAAATTCGCATTAGAACAATATCGGATGAGGATAACCAACTTGAAATTCCAGCGGAAAGCGCACAGTGATGCCTTGCAGCAGTGGCTCTTTGACCACTTCATCCTATGTTCTCCCAAAGGAGAGCAGCATAATCTGCTGGAAATCTACAGGAAGCACTATATCACCATTCATCCTTCTTTCCGGCCGAATTCATCGGGAAGGGAGACCCTGATCAATGATGTTTATCCTCCTGCGGGCTGCGGGGAATGCTGTGAACCTAAACTTTTACAGTATGCTAATCAGCATCATCTTCACCCTCTCTGCATGGCAATGTTCTGGTGGGGAAAATCTCCCAAGGGAGAAATACGGAAACATCTGCATTATTATCCGGCATGTGAAAGCAAGTGCCGTCCCATCCTCTGGTATCTGCTGCCACAGGAATAACTAGGAAGATGGAATCCGGAGAAAGGATCACGAAGAAATAGATCCGCTAAACAAAAAACATAATCAGGACTTGCGCGATAATGACTCTGATGAACATCCCCAGCGGATAAACTGAAGCGTATGAAACACTTGAAGAATCTCCTTTCAGCGTATCATTGGCATAGCCTAAAGCCATCGGATTGGCCATACTCCCGCAGAGGATGCCACATATTGTACCGAAGTCGTACTTCTTGGTTTTCAAGGCTATGAGACCTATAATCAGACAGGGAATAACGGTGATCAGGAAACCGACGACTATCCAGATCACTCCCTCTGGTTTCATGACCGTGGCAAAAAAATCTTTACCGGCATCCAGTCCCAGACAAGCCAGATAGATACTTAACCCGAATTTTCTCAGCATCAATGATGCAGAGCGGGTCGTATAGGAAATGAAATGAAGTTGTGGTCCTAAAGCTCCTACAATAATTCCCATGATAATAGGACCTCCTGCAATACCCAGCCTGATAGGGCTCTCTATCCCAGGAATATGAATAGGGATCGTTCCCAAGGCCAGTCCGAGAAGAAGGCCGATAAAGATGCTGCATAGATTCGGTTCATTCAGTGTTTTGACGGAATTTCCAAAAAACTTCTCCACATTATCTATTGCATCGTGTGTTCCGACTACTGTAACCCGGTCTCCATATTGCAATCTCAGATCACTCGTAGCCAACAGTTTGATGTCACCGCGGATCACACGGCTCACGTTGACATCATAGGTATCACGTAAATGGAGCTGCCCCAGCCGTTTTCCGTTGAGCACTGTCCGGGACACCACCAGTACCCTGCTTTCAACCTTAGCATCAATCGCATTCCAGTTGATTTTCCCCTCATTCCAGTTTTTCTTCAATTTTCCGAAAAGAAGGACCAGGGATTCTTCATCATCCTTGGTCGTCACGACCATCACTATATCATTAATGTGCAATACTGTATCTGCCTCGGGAATAATTACCTGACCGGTTCGCCATAAACGGGAGACGATGAACTTCAGATGTGTCATGTGCGTAAGATCAGCAATCGTCTTATCTTCCAATGCCGGGTTAATGACTACGAACTGGGCGATATAAGTCTCATCATCTTCCGATAAAGGTTTTACTACCAGATCACGAGGCTTGACAAACGCCTTTCTCATCACGACCATGACGACAATAACGCCCAGGACCCCCAACGGATAGGTTACCGCAGTAGCCAGAGCCAGACTCCCGGAAGGGAGTCCCAGATGGGCCATTGCCTGTGTTGCAGCACCCAGTGCGGGAGTATTGGTGGTTGCTCCACATAGCACACCTACCATGTCAGGAAGTTTAATGCCTGTAATCGGAACAAGGCAAACTGCAAAAATGGTGCCGAACAGGATAATAAAAAGACTCCACAGATTCAAGTCCAGTCCTTCATGCCGCAATGATCCGAAGAAATTAGGACCAACATGCAAACCCAGACAATAGACAAACAGGGCTAGTCCAAAAGTTTCTGAATAGATAAGGACGGTATGATCAATGCTCAAGCCGAAATGGCCGACAAAAATGCCGACAAAGAAAACGAAAGCGACCCCCAGTGAAATGCCTTTCACCTTGATTCGCCCTAAACCCAGTCCCACAGCAATAATCAGTGAAATGACAACTACTGATTCTATATCAGAATGAATTTTAAAAAGCCCCGCAAGCCAATCCATGTTTTTTACTATGAATTCAAATTTGTGTGCAAAATTACTTTATTTTATGAAAACTCCAAACAAAATGCTTAAAAAACGTTTAAATATTCGATAGAAAATGACCGTCAGGAATATTTTTTGAGAATTGCATCCAGTAGTTTACATAAATTCACCTCATAACTCCCCCCGCATCAGGCAGCATCTTTTACAAGATATTCAAATACTGCTCAACAGGAATACCATGATTCTTATCCACATTGTCTTTATTCAAGTCTATGAGTTTCCATACCGCATCCATTGCCTTTTGCGTACTCTCTTCAAGAGGGCAGTCGTCAAGAAGGTATCGGATCAGCACAGCAGAGAAAATATCCCCCGTACCGGGGAAATGGACGGGAATCTCCGTATAGGGAAGGGTAAAATAGGATTTTAATCCGGCATTGTAACCACAGACACAGGTCTGGCCATCTACAGGTATACTGGTGATGAGTGCCGAACGTGTCCCCAATTTCAGAAGATGATTCAGAAGCACACGAGCAGTTGCCTGATTGACTCCTTCCGGCTGATAAGGATGGCCGGTCAACAGACAGGCCTCCGTATAATTAGGATAGCAGAGATCAGCTACAGACAACATTTCTCTCATACTGCGGACAGAGTCCATGGTCATTCCATTGTAAAGTTTTCCTTCATCCCCCATAATAGGATCAACGAAGACAGGTGT
Organism: Prevotella sp. UBA5379; assembly: GCA_002409785.1. Classification (GTDB taxonomy): domain Bacteria; phylum Bacteroidota; class Bacteroidia; order Bacteroidales; family Bacteroidaceae; genus Prevotella. Next base: position 10,321 of record DHOX01000045.1, read on the forward strand.
ACCCGCAGCAGCCTGCTCTTTACAATACCGGCTGATATAATCGGCCTGGCGGACACTTGCAAGAAGGCCTGTAGCAATAGCATCAAAATGGAAACCGAGTTCTTTCCACACCGGAAAGACACCCTTGATATAGTCGGTTGTATCCAGCATGTTGAATTTACCGTAGTCCAGTGTATTAGAAACCAGGAGCGTGGGAAGATTGTACGTAGAATAGCCGAAATAAGAGAGTATAGGCAGCATGGCTGCAGTAGCCACTTTTCCATAACCGGCAATGTCATTGATGAGCAATATCTGTTTCTGATCCATATCGAAATGTATTTCGCACGCAAAGTTAATAAAAAATCAAGACATCACATCACTTATTTGTTTTTTCCTGAAAAAACAGAAAGCAAAAAGTATATGATAGAATAGAGAGGGTGCAAATGATCCTGAGATTCTTTGAATCAGCAGTTTCCTTTTATCTGTCCGATTCATGATCCGGTCAGAATATCAACTCCAAGATTGATGGTTTCTGCAAAAATATGAGTATATTTGCAAAATTTTAAAAGGTTAACACATGAGCCAGTCGGTTAAACAGGGAGCTTCTGAAGGGATGAAGGAAGCCCGTGAGGAGGACGTTTCTGAAAAGAATCATAACATTTGCTGTATCGGTCATATTACGAAAGACAAGATCATCACGCCACAAGGAACGGTCTACATGTCGGGGGGGACTTCTTTCTATTTCTCCTATGCCATCAACCGACTCCCCAGGCGAGTTCCTTTCTCGCTGGTTACAGCAATGAATCCGGAGGAAACTGAACCAGCAGAGGAAATGCGGCGGAATGGCATTGAGGTCACACTGTTTCCCTCACGCCACACTGTCTTTTTCGAAAACATCTACGGGAACGATCCCAATGACCGTTCACAACGTGTCCTGGCCAAAGCTGATCCTTTTCAGATCGATCAGCTCCGGAATATCCATGCGACCGTTTACCATCTCGGGAGTTTGCTCCACGATGACTTTTCTCTGCAGTTGGTTGAATATCTGGCTCAAAAGGGCAGGGTATCCATTGATGCGCAGGGATACCTGCGGGAAGTACGCGGGGAAAATGTGTACCCGGTTGACTGGAAAGAGAAGAAAGAAGTGCTCCGGCATACCTATTATCTTAAGGTAAACGAGACAGAGATGGAAACCATCACCGGGAAGAAGGATCCTGAGGAAGCTGCACACGAGCTGCACAACTGGGGAGTAAAAGAAGTCTGCATCACACTGGGCAGTCTTGGTTCCATCATCTATGCTGACGGGCATCTTTACCAGATACCGGCTTATTCCCCACATCGGTTTGTGGATGCGACAGGGTGTGGTGACACGTATTCTGCTGGATACCTTTACTGCAGGATGCTGGGGCGGTCTCCAGAAGAAGCGGGGAAATATGCTGCGGCCATGTGTACCCTTAAACTGGAACATAATGGGCCCTTTAACGGCACGGAAAGAGACATCAGGAATATCCTGAAAAACGAATAAGGATAATTCATTGACGATTGGGGAATAGCAGACTTTCAGGTCTGCTATTCGTTTTTTATAACCGTAACCCTCATGGTCTGCCGGTCAAAGGAGATTCCTTTCCGCTCTACATACCGGCTGAGATCCCCACAATCAGCCAGTTCCCGCGGAGTGCCTGAGGAGAGGCCCTGCTCGGCGTCCATAAGCCAAAGGGTATCTGCCACCTGTAGGACAAGTTCGAAATCATGGGTGGATAAAAAAATAGTCTTGTTCATCTCATGGGCTAATCTACGAAGCAACAACAGCATTTCCACTTTACTCGGAAAATCCAGAAAGGCAGTTGGTTCATCCAGGAAGATGACCGGAGTCTGTTGGGCAAGTGCCTTTGAGATCATCATCTTTTGTTTTTCACCATCGCTAAGCGTCTGGACCAAGCGGTCTTTCAAGGCGGTAATGCCAGTCAGGGCAAGTGCCTTTTCAACTACCTCCTTATCTTCTGCAGACAACCGTCCCCAGAAATCAGTGTAGGGAGAACGTCCCAGACCAACCATTTCTGCAACGGTCATGTTCCGGACCCGTGGCTTACCTGTCAGGACGATACTGATCAGCATAGAGAGTTGATGGGTGGAATAAGCGGACAGAGGTCTTCCCTTCAGCAATATATCCCCGCTTAGGGGGGGCTGGAAAGAGGAAAGGGTACGGAGAAGGGTCGACTTCCCTACTCCGTTAGCGCCTAACAGACAGGTGAGCTGGCCACTGTACAATGAAGCATTGAGCCCAGACATGACAGTCCTTACTGTTTTCCGGCGTTCTGCATAACCAATACTGAGGTTTTCTAATCGCAAGGTCTCCATACTGCAAAATTAACAAACTCCAGGCAAATGTGCAAAAATCCCTGAGTTTAATTGATTCTGACCGGAAAATCTTAACTTTCGGATTCTCTGCCTCATATCTGTCCGCATAAGACAAGCGCTTTTGACTTTCCAGGGAGGAACAAGCACTTAATCTTTGTTAAAAGTACAGATGATAACACAAAGTACCTCAAATTATTAATACTTTTGCATCCCAAATCATTTGGATCCATCCTCCGGTCCTCTTCAATAAGTATAAATATTATCATGAGTTTTCATTCTTCAAGTTTAAAATATCAGAATGACGACAAACCGTCACTCTTCCAATCCATCCTATACGGATTGCAATGGTTCCTAATCACCATTCCCTTCATCATTATCATCGGTGTAGTCGTGGGTGGCATAGAAAAATTAAATCCTGCGGAAGTAACCCTTTATAACCAGAAACTATTTGCCATAACAGGAATAGGATTCCTCGTCCAGATTTTCATCGGACACCGGCTGCCGCTGGTCTTAGGTCCTGCCACGGCCCTCCTCATCGGACTGGTTACCTCACAAACTTCCGATTTATCCGAATTAGGTACCGCGATGATCTGTGGGGGGCTGTTGATCTTCCTGTTGTCCTATACCCGGCTCATGTCCTATCTTCAGAGAGTTTTCACGAGCAGGGTGATCGTCGTGATACTGGCTCTGATCAGTGTTACCATGATGCCGACGATACTACAACTGATTTTTGATGGAAGCGACAAGGGGCTTTTTCCGCTCTGGTTCACGCTGATCCTGACACTCGGACTCCTCATAGCCAGCAGATTTCTGAAAGGAATATGGAAATCTACGGTCGTCCTCTGGGGGATGCTGATCGGCTCTGTCTGCTATAACCTTCTATCAGGGATAAGACCATCTATACCCGCTCTTTCGAGCCTGCCCGGACAATCATTATTAATCAGTCATTTTCATCTGAATCCCGGCATCCTTCTGTCTTTCCTGTTTTGCTATATCGCCCTTTTTATCAATGACATCGGATCTATTCAATCAGTAGGCACGGCCATCAATGAAAAGGACCTGGAGAAAAGGAGCAAGAAGGGCCTCAGGATTACGGGATTGCTGAACGCTCTCTCCGGTGCCGCAGGCGTCGTTGGACCGGTAGACTATTCTCTCAGCACGGGAGTGATCATGAGTACAGGCTGTGCATCACGATATACGATGATTCCTACGGGAATCGCCTTGATCCTATGCTCCTTATTCCCCCATGCCATCGGAATCCTGACCTTGATCCCCAGACCGGTCATGGGGATCATCATCCTCTATCTGATGATGACCCAACTGGCTTCCTCTTTCCAACTCATGAGTCAGAAAGATGCAGCACCAGACTTTGACAGTTGCATGGTCATTGCTGTTCCTCTGATGATCGCAATGATACCGGTCTTCATGCCTGCTTCGTACGTCGCTGCTATGCCATCCCTTCTGCGGCCGCTGTTAGCCAATGGTTTCGTCGTTGGCATTATCACCGTGCTCATTATGGAACATATCATCTACAGGAAGAAAGACTCTGGACAATAGATATAACAAGGTCTGTGCCTCCATAAGACAATAATTCCGGCAAATCTCTGTACATCTATGAGATAAATTCTGTACCTTTGCGACAAGATGAGTGATCAAGATTCTCCTATTCAGGCTCTCCAGCGACAGAAGTTGCTCCTGAAGATGGAATATTTCGAGGAAAAGGAAGCCTTCCGCAAACAGACGGAAACGATGGGATTGCAACGTAAAATCAAACGGGGTGATGCCTGGTATCCTTTAACCATCGGAAAAAGTTATTATAATTCTCTGAATCAAAGAATCCTGGAAGTTTTCCGGACAGAGGAGGAGGGCATTGAGCACAACTTTGAATTTGGGAAACCGGTTGTTTTGTTCAGTATTTCCCAGAAGAACGGAAAGGACTATATCCGCTATCTCAATTTCACCGCAACGGTGAGTTTCGTAGAGGGTAACCGTATGGCTATCGTTGTTCCGGACACGGAAGTTATCAGCATCCAGAGCTGCGAAAACAAGATGGGAATCCAACTTTTCTTCGATGAAACCAGCTACCGGCTGATGTTCGACGCTCTGGACCGGGTCATCAATGCTAAAGACAACCGGCTGGCTTATCTCCGTGACCTGTTCTATTCCCATCGTCCGGCTGGCCGGTTTTCTTTTGCTCCGTCCAGTTTCCCGTGGCTGAACGCCACCCAGGAGAAAGCGGTCAATGAAGTGCTTTGGGCAAAAGATGTAGCTGTCGTACACGGCCCTCCTGGTACGGGAAAGACAACGACGCTCGTGGAGGCCATCAATGCCACTCTGATGCGTGAGAATCAGGTGCTGGTCTGTGCTCAAAGCAATATGGCCGTTGACTGGATCTGCGAGAAACTCGATGACAGGGGCATCAACGTCCTGCGTATCGGGAACCCCACACGGGTGACAGACCGGATGCTGTCGTCAACTTATGAGAGACGATTTGAGGATGATCCTGATTATCCGTCTCTCTGGGCTGTCAGGAGAAATATCCGGGACTTGAGACGGAACCGGAAAAAAGGAGAGCACCAGAAACTGGAACGCCTGAAAAACAAGGCCGTTGAACTCGAACTCCGTATCCGGGCACGGCTCTTCAGTGAGGCCCGTGTCATCGCCTGCACACTCACCGGATCTGCCAATCATCTCCTGGACGGACAGAAATATGCCACTTTGTTCATCGATGAAGCAGCACAGGCTCTGGAAGCGGCCTGCTGGATCCCTATCCGCAAATGTACACGCGTGATCCTCGCTGGAGATCACTGCCAGTTGCCACCGACCATCAAAAGTCTTGCCGCAGTAAAGGCTGGCCTTGGCAAGACTCTGATGGAAAGAATCGTCAGGAACAAACCAGAGGTGGTAACGCTCCTGAAAGTACAGTATCGGATGAATGACCAGATCATGCGCTTCTCCAGTGACTGGTTCTATGACGGACAGGTGGTCAGTGCACCTCAAGTCATGCACCGTGGTATCCTGGATTATGATCATCCGATGATGTGGATCGACCCCCGGGACTTCATCCGTAATCCGGAATATCAACCAGAAGAAGAGGACGAATCGAGCCGCCCTTTTCACGAACAGTATGTGGGAACTTCCTTCGGAAGAATCAACAAGGCCGAAGCTGAACTTACCCTGAACACCATGGAAGGTTATTTCAGAAAAATCGGGAAACAGCGTATCCTCGACGAAGAGATCGACACTGGGATTATCTCTCCTTATCGTGCTCAGGTACAATACCTGAGGAAGCTGATTCATAAACGGGCTTTCTTCAAGCCTTACCGGTCCCTGATCACTGTCAATACTGTTGATGGATTCCAGGGACAGGAACGGGACATCATCCTAATCTCTATGGTCCGCTCTAATGAAAACGGGCAGATTGGATTCCTCAGCGACCTGAGACGTATGAACGTGGCCATCACTCGTGCCAGGATGAAACTCATCATCCTGGGTGATGTCTCCACGCTGACAAGACATCCGTTCTACCTGAAGCTATGGAATTATATCCAGGTGACTAATGAAGGACATACAGCCTCGACGGAAAAGACAAGCCTTGGCACAGGAGATCAGACGGGCACAAACAATCCGGAAAAAGACAAAGAACAATAATTTTTCAAATCAGTAAATATTTATGCTAGAACGAGACTATTTTATAAGAGTACTCCGAGAATTCGAAGCTGCTGTCCAGGCCTTTCTTGAGAAAAATGAAGGAAAGGAAAAGGATGCCATGCTCAAGGAACTTTACCGTCGGTATGTGGGTAAATACGAACTCCTGAGAAATATGTCCTTGGACGAGGCTCTCACGTATGCACAGGATAACTGGAAAGAGGAGGAACGTATCGAACGACTGGAAATGCTGGCCGAACTCTGGTATGACGAGGGCGATCTCATGGGCAGCAAGCCTCTGCGTGACCTGTTGCTGGACAAGGCTTTTAAACTTCTAGACTATGTTGACCAGCGGAGTGACACATACTCCATGAGCAGGCAGCAGAAACTGGCTCATATCCGACAGTTACAGGAAAATTGAGACGCCCGGACCCTGTTCGCAGTTATGCGGGCGGATCGACTCCTGTCCCAGGATAAGCAAAAGTAAGGTATCTTCAAAAACAAATTACAGCCGGAGCTGTTCCTTATGGCTCTCAACGGATAAAAACATGGCAAATACAAATGATATGACTGTGGGTTCTCCTACACGGGGAATCCTTAAATTTGCTGTACCTCTCATCGTCGGATATATTCTCCAGCAGATGTACTTGATCATCGATGCAGCTATCGTCGGCAGGTGGATCGGTGTAAACGCACTTGCTGCCGTAGGAGCCTCATCCTCTATCATGTTCCTGATACTGGGCTTCTGCAACGGCTGCTGTGCAGGCTTTGCCATCCCCATCGCCCAGTCATTCGGCGCAAAGGACTATTCCAAGATGAGATCTTATGTGAGTAATGCCATCCGCATCGGTATCATCTTTGTCATTGTCATCACTTTCTTGGCCTGTATCTTCTGCGGCAAACTCCTGAAGATTGTAAATACTCCAGGGGAAATATTCCATGATGCTTACGTGTTCCTCTTGCTTCAACTCCTGGCTATCCCGTTTATATTCTCCTATAATCTCTTCTCCGGGTTCATCCGCTCTCTTGGCAATTCGAAACAACCGTTCTACTTTCTGATCCTATCCTCTTTTCTGAATATTTTCCTGGACATCATCCTCATTATCCTGCTGGATCTAGGAGTAGCGGGAGCTGGCCTTGCCACGATGATTTCCCAGGCTTTTGCCGGACTGCTCTGCTGGATTTACATCAGGAGGAAGTTGCATATCCTTATCCCTAAAGGGAAAGAAAAACAATATGACAACAAACGGATCAGCATCCTCCTCAACAATGGCGTACCGATGGGGCTCCAGTTTTCCATCACCGGTATCGGCATCATCATGCTGCAAAGTGCCAACAACGCTTTGGGCACTGTTTACGTGGCAGCTTTCACGGCCTCCATGCGTATCAAATACCTGTTTACTTGTGTCTTTGAAAATATAGGCGTAGCCATGGCTACTTACTGCGGACAGAATATCGGAGCCCGTGATCTCCGCCGGGTCGCCCTGGGAGTCCGCTCTGCTATCAAGATCATGCTGGTTTATTTCGTCTTCACTATCCTTATCATCTACCCCTTTGCAGATGACATGATGAGTCTCTTCGTGAAATCCGGTGAGACGGCAGTCGTCACCAATGCTGCCCTGTTCATGAGAATAGCCAATTATTTCTACCCGGCGCTGGGTATCCTGACCATCCTGCGATACTCTATCCAGGGACTGGGCTATTCGAACCTTTCGATGATGAGCGGAGTCATGGAGATGATCGCCCGTTGTGGGGTAAGCATCTGGCTGGTGCCAGCACTGAAATTCCTGGGGGTATGTTATGGTGACCCTGTAGCCTGGTGTATGGCTGACCTGTTCCTCATCCCTGCCTTCGCCTGGCTCTACCATCATCTGAAGAAAAGATTGCCTCTGAAAAACGCAGAGATGAGACGTAATGCATAAATGGTTAAATTGAAGGAATAGCTTCACCTTGTTTCTATATTTTGCCGACGTACTTTTCAACCCGGCTAACAGATCGTCCCCAGTTTCCTTCTGAGGAAAAATCTCCTCGTCGCCAGAAAGAAGAGCAATACTCCGACCGCACTGTCGGCTGCGACCATCCAGAAAGCGGCCGTATAACCGAAAAACTGGGATATGACACCACCCAGCAATATCCCTATGCCAAAGCCGAGATCCCAGGAAGTAAGGATGGAGGAATTGGCAGTGCCTCGCTGGTCATGACGGGCTGTAGCTACGAACATGTTCAGGAAAGCTGGATACATGTGACCATTGCCCAGACCGATCAGACAGGCGGAGAGATAATAGCCGGCCTGGTTCGGGCAGGCCACAAAAAGGAGATACCCGGCAAGGGCAATACACATCCCATAGGCTGCATTATGGGTGACCCTTCCTTGACGCAGTGCCTTTGCCCCCTGAAGGCGGGAGCTGAAAAGTCCTATCGAAAGAAGGGCAAAATAGGTCCCGGTCCCACTGGTTATCCCCATGACTTCCTTCGAGTAAATGGCTAAGTAATTACTCAACACCCCGAAACAGAAGCCAAACAGCGCTATATTAACCGCAAGCAGCCATGCTCGTGTCAGGAAAAAACGGTCCAGAGAGATCCGGCCTTTCCTCCGGACAATCTCCCTGACAGGTATCTTGACGGAAGCATCAATGAAAAATCCGAGGAGCGCAACGGCCAGGGCGATCCAGAAAAGAACGGTGAAATCGTGGCAGGCTTGATAGATATAGATACCGGCAGAAGGGGCCAATGCCATGGCCAGGTTATTACTCAGACCGTAATAGCCGAGGCCTTCGGTACGCCGGGATGAAGGCAGCACGTCAATCGCTGCGGTACTGTTCGCTACGGTAGCAGCCCCAAAGGGACCTCCATGGAGGGTTCTCACGATGCCGAACATCAGCAAGGTGCCGGCTACAAGATAACCGGCAAAACAGGCGGCAAAGGTGAAGACACAGATCATCAGTACTTTCTTCCGGTTGAAACTGTCAACAACATAACCACTGAACGGACGAATGACCAAGGCTGCCACGGTATAACCGGAGAGTACAATTCCGATGATGTCCTTTGTCGCCCCAAACCGCTCGCTCAGGTAAATGGGCAGCAATGGAGCCAGAAGGTAAAAGGCAAAATACATCATCGTATTGGCTGCCAGAACCTTGATATAATTACTGTTCCAGAGTGTCTCTCTTGCGTCACTCTGACTTCCACTTGATATTTCTTTATGCTCTCCCATTCTTATTGTTGTTTCTTCCAGATCTCTTCGTTTCTTTATAGCCGGATCGTCTTCAATAAAAGAATCTTTCAGTCATCAAAAACAATATCCAATTCTTTCCATTCGGGTCTTTTACTCTCATGATCCCCTGCCCTTGACACTGAAAGTCCCATGAGACGGATGGGGTGCATGACATCATAATGGAGTTGGCGGAGCAGACTTTTGGCTAATGGCAGAATATCATCCTTTGTCCTGAGGATCTTCCCCTGAGTCAGACTTCGCGTCATCTGGGTGAAATCGCCATATTTAATCTTCAGTGTTAACGTACGACCTTCAAACTTACTTTTCTCCAGACGGTCCTGAAGCTCCAGTACCGTATGATAGAGTTCGATGATCACGGTCGATTTCAAACTGATATTTTCGGGGAACGTTCGCTCACAACCCACGGATTTCCTCTCACGATGAGTGATCACAGGACGGTCATCTATGCCTCTGGCAAAATGATAGAACACGGTGCCGGCCTTTCCGAAAACATCATTGAGGTGCTTCTGTGAGCAGGCCCGGAGCTGGGAACCGGTAAAAATACCCATATCGTGCATGACCTGTGCCGTTCTTGACCCCACACCCCAGAATTTCTCTACCGGCAACTGAGCGATGAAATCGAGCGCTTTTGCAGGATGAATCGTACAAAGCCCGTCTGGCTTCCGGTAATCGGAGGCAATCTTTGCCAGGAATTTATTATAGGATACTCCTGCAGAAGCTGTCAGGTTCAACTTCTCCTTGATCTCTTTCTTGATAGCCTTGGCTATATCATCAGCCAGCACAAGGCCTTTCTTATTCACCGTAACATCTAAAAAAGCCTCATCGATGGAAATCGGTTCGATCAGATCTGTATATTCGTGGAAGATTCCCCGGATCTCATCGGAGACCTGGACATAATAATCCCGGCGCCCTTCTACAATGACCAAATCCGGACACAGGCGTTTTGCCGTCACCATAGACATAGCTGAATGAACCCCGTATTTCCGTGCTTCATAACTTGCTGTGGCCACAACACCGCGTACACTGTCATGCCCTACCGCCACAGGAAGTCCTTTCAATTCTGGACGATCCCGCTGCTCAATGCTTGCAAAAAAAGCATCCATATCAATATGTATGATCTTCCGCTCTGCCATAGTCTATTGCAAAGATAGTGCTTTTTGATAAAAAAAGGCATTACCTGATGAGATTAATAGCCATGGGAAGCAAAGAGAAGGCACAAGGACAAACGACAGATCATTCGGGATTTTTCCTCTCGTCTCGTGGACTTTCCGATTATTTTCAGTAACTTTGCAACTGCAACCGGCCCATGTCACAGAATCTTCACTCGTACCTTGTTCCACGGGAGGGTCATTGCTATGACTGGATCCCATAGGACCCGTACAGCCGGTTGAACTTCAGCGATATTAATAAAAAAACATACCGGTATGAAAATCGAAGACCAAATCAGTAACTCGGCTGTCCGTGCCGTAAAGGAATTATACGGGCAGGAAATACCTGGCAAGATGATCCAGGTTCAGAAGACGAAAAGTAATTTCGAAGGTAACCTCACGCTTGTGGTTTTCCCTTTGCTCAGAATCTCTCATCAGAAACCGGAAGATACAGGCAGGGCAATCGGAGAATACCTGCTGAAAGACTGCAAGGCTATAGCGGGATATAATGTGGTGAAGGGATTCCTGAACCTCAATATTGCTCCCTCCGCCTGGGTAGGACTGCTTAATGATATTCATGCTGACCCGGAATTCGGCAAGACGGCTCCCGCTAAGGATGCTCCGCTCTATATGGTGGAATATTCATCGCCTAACACGAACAAGCCATTACATCTGGGCCATGTCCGCAATAACCTGCTGGGCTGGGCTCTCTCTCAGATCCTGGCTGCCACAGGTAAGAAGGTTATCAAGACCAATATTGTCAATGACCGCGGTATCCATATCTGCAAGTCGATGATCGCGTGGAAGAGATGGTTTAATGGAGAGACCCCGGAATCTACAGGCAAGAAGGGAGACCATCTCATCGGCGACTGCTATGTGGCCTTCGAGCAGCACTATAAGGCTCAATGGGAAGAGCTGAAGGCTGAATATGTCAGAAAGGGGCTCGATGAGGAGAAAGCTGAAGAAAAAGCCAAAAATGAAGCTCCGCTCATCCAGGAGGCTCACCACCTGCTCGTACGCTGGGAAGACAATGACCCGGATGTCCGTGCGCTGTGGAAGAAACTGAACTCATGGGTCTACGCAGGCTTTGACCAGACATACAAGGCTTTAGGAGTAAACTTTGACAAGATCTATTACGAATCAAATACCTATATTGAAGGGAAACGCAAGGTCCTGGAGGGTTTGAAAAAAGGCCTTTTCTACCGGAAAGAGGATAATAGTGTCTGGTGTGACCTGACTCCGGAGGGGCTCGATCAGAAATTACTGCTCCGGAAGGACGGCACTTCCGTCTACATGACTCAGGACATCGGGACGGCTGAGATGCGCTTCCATGATTATCCTATCGACAAGATGATCTATGTCGTCGGCAATGAGCAGAATTACCACTTTCAGGTACTTTCCATTATCCTCGATAAACTCGGATTCAAATGGGGCAAAGATCTGGTGCACTTCTCTTACGGGATGGTCAATCTGCCTAACGGCAGGATGAAGAGCCGTGAGGGAACGGTCGTGGATGCTGACGAATTGATCGCTGAAATGATCAGACAGGCACGGGAGACTTCCGATGAACTCGGGAAATTCAAGGATATGACGGAAAAGGAAAAGAATGAAGTAGCTCGTATCGTGGGCCTGGGAGCATTGAAATACTTTATACTGAAAGTGGATGCTCGTAAGGATATGCTCTTCAATCCGGCAGAATCCATCGATTTCAACGGTAATACTGGTCCTTTTATCCAATATACATACGCCCGTATCCGCAGCATCATGCGGAAAGCTGCCGAACAGGACATCCAGATTCCTGCCCGACTCCCGGAGAATGCGCCTATCAATGAAAAGGAGGTCCAACTCATCCAGAAGATGAATGACTTTTCAGCAACGGTACAGGAAGCAGGGAATAACTATAACCCTGCCGTGATCGCTAACTACGCCTATGAACTGACCAAGGATTTCAATCAGTTCTATCATGACTATAGTATCCTGAATGCAGAGAATGAGGCGGAGAAGATCACTCGTCTGGTCATCGCAGAGAACGTGTCCAGAGTCATCAAAAATGCGATGAGCCTCCTGGGGATCGAAGTGCCGGAAAGAATGTAATTCCACGATGCCCTTCCACTAAATTGAAGAGAATAGTTCATAAGATGATAGCACAGAAAAAAGAACCGGTCAATCCCCCTGATTACCGTCACGATACGGTCTTGCCTTTACCTATGGCGGTAAAGGCAAACGCATGGGCGGTGGATGCAGCTTGTTCCGGCAACCCGGGACCGATGGAATATCAGTGCATTGACCTGGCTACGGGAGAGCGTGTGTTTCATTTCGGACCCGTAAAAGGCACGAACAATATCGGAGAATTCCTCGCTATCGTCCATGCCTTGGCACTCATGGATCAGCGTCATATTCAGGATAAGGTAATCTATTCTGACAGCTACAATGCAATCCTGTGGGTACAGAAAAAGCAATGCAAGACCAAACTTGTACGAAATGCGGGTACTGCTCCATTGTATGGGATCATTAACCGCGCGGAACAATGGTTGCATGCTCATCCGGTCCATGTACCGATTCTCAAGTGGGAAACCTCACAATGGGGCGAATGTCCGGCTGATTTCGGAAGAAAGAAGAAATAGATTTTTTCTGTTAACTACTTTATAAAATATTCTAAGGCTCTTCCCTCTCATATTGCAGACTGATAAGGTTTTGTAGACAAGTCCATGATGATGGTTCCAAAACCTATATCAGAATGTTTCCCCAATCCGATACCATCCGGCAAAAGTATATTTGAAATAAAGTGGAAATCAAGAACCTGGACGATTTCACCTTTATAGTTAATTCGTTCCGGAAAGACTTTATCTGTAATGATAATCTTCAGTTCTTTCTCTCCATGATAGCCAATACTCTTAAAGAAAGTGAGAATATCTTTCTTCAAAAGACCCTCGATATAATGGGTCTGATCTTTTAAGGGCAACAATGCTCCTTCCCCGTTTCCCGAATCATGATCCGAGAACACATAATGGTTCATGGAATAATGCCGGGGAGAAGCTTGTATGCGAGGCTGATACTGATGACATTCAACCTTTTCAATCTTCATATCCACCTTCCGAACGCCAAGAAGAGAGGAAAAACTTGACCGAGAAAGAAGAGAATCTACCCTGGGAATCGCATTACCTAAAGCAACAATTACCGGACGGCCGCACAGGATCTTGTATTGTGCCAACGGATATTGGCTCTCTGATTCACCTTTCTTACAAACATCTGCTTTAGGATTAGTATCATTATTCATGTACCGAACCATTGCGCGGCGAAAACTCGGAACTTCTTCAGGATGGATTCCATGATCAAACAACATATAAAGAATAGGAATACCTGTTATCATAGAACTTATTATATTTCTGATTGCGAAATTAATAAAAAAAATCCAACAGGCTATCTTTTCATCAAGGAATATCATATAACTGGAACATTTTTCACAATTTAAAAGAAAAATCATCTTAAAATCAGGCAATAATGTTCTTGTTTTTAATCTCAGGTTATCTGACAAGGATGGGTCCAAAGTGTCTTTACGATAACCGGAACAAGGCGGAGCAACGATCAGGGCTCCTGATGCTTTCTCAAAAGGAGCATAAGAGGTAAAGAGACAACACAGATAATGGCCAGAACACGAAAAGAAGACAGATAACTCAATAAAGAGGACTGCTGGAAGACACTATAGTCCAACAGTTTATAGCATAAAGCCTGGACACTGCCGGTATCATAGCCCATTCCCTGAAGCAGATGAGTCAAGCCGGAGACGGCATTCGTGCAATTGGGCGCATACAGTGTGATATGTGAAGAGAGCAGGGCCTGGTCAACTGCTTGCGAATTACTGATATGAGTGCCTATTAAGGCCAGTCCGAACGCACCCCCCTGCTGCTTTGCCATATTAGCAAGTCCTGTTCCTTGACCTATATCTGCACCCCGAAGACCTTCCAGCGCCATAATGAGCACAGGAAGCATGAACAATCCTATTCCAAGTCCTCTGAACAGCAAAGGATAGAACAGATCCCACCATGAAGAATCCGGGGACTGGTAACACATCCATAAACCAAAAATGAAAGTACAGATAAATCCACCGATCATCAACGTTCTTGGGCTGACCCCTTTTGCCAGCATTTTTTTACTGATCGCCATTCCGACAATCGAGATAAATGTCCCGGGAACCAAGGCTAACCCGCTTAATGTCGTAGTCCATCCCAGATTGATCTGAGCCATCAGAGGGAAAGCATAGATTGCAATATAAAGCAAGGCTCCCATCACTCCGTTAAAGAATATCCCCAATGCCAGATTCCGGTTCTTCAGCAATTTAATGTTGACAGCAGGAAACTTCACATGCAGTTCTCTCAGGATAAAAGCAAGGATACCCATACTAGCAACAATACTGAAAAGAGTAATCGTATGATCATCAAACCAGTTGTTCTTGTTACCATCCTCCAGGACATATTGCAGGCTTCCGACTCCTACGGCAAGAAAGATGATGCCCCACCAGTCAATATTATTCTTAAGGTTTACATCCTTTTCATCAGAGACAACCACCCACGACATTGCTGCCGCCAACAATCCCAAGGGAACATTGATAAAGAATATCCAGTTCCATGAATAGTTGTCTGCAATAAGCCCTCCTAATGTCGGCCCCAGTGCAGGAGCGGTTGCCACCCCGATGCCATAGATCATTGTAGCCGTATTCAACTTCTCCGGAGGGAAAGACCTCACCAGTATGGTCTGTGACAGAGCCATCAATGCTCCCCCGCCAAGTCCTTGGATGCTTCTCCAGACAATCAACTGCCACAGCTCGGTCGAATTACCACACATAAATGAGGAGAAAGTAAACAATAATATCGAGAAAGTAAAGTACCTCTTTTCCCCTATCAGTTGTGAAAGCATTCCACTAAGAGGTATGATGATCACATTGGAAATGGCATAAGCGGTAGAGACCCATACGACATCGGTCGTCGAAACGCCCAGACTTCCGGCAATATGACGCAGACACACATTGACAATCGTCGTATCAACCAACTCGAGCATGGATGCGATAATACAAGTGACAACGATGATGGTCCGTAAGATTCCGGAAGGATATTCTATATTCTGCACTCTTCCGCCCATATCATCTTGTTTTTACGGACACCTCTGTACTCATTCCGGGAAGCAGGCGTCTTGTCCTGCTATAATTGCTGATGTGAATACGTACCGGCAACCTCTGTGTTACTTTAATAAAATTACCTGTTGCGTTTTCAGCCGGGAGTATCGAGAACTTGTTCCCGGTAGCACCACAGAAACTTTGCACCTTGCCTTTTAATCTCAGTCCAGGATAAGCATCAACGGTCACTACCGCTCTCTGTCCGAGTTGCATCCTGCCTAATTGTGTTTCCTTAAAATTAGCAGTAACCCAGATATCTGACAGATCAATGATAGAAGCCAAAACCATCCCTGACGGGACAAACTGACCGGGCTCTATCACCTTCTTAGAAACGACGCCATCACATGGAGCAGTGATGAAAGCATGTCTATATTGATCTTCCGCCTGAAGCAGCTGGGCCTGTGCCTGCTTGATATGCGCAACAGCCTGTCTGATCTGAATGCTGTGGACATGGGTCTGTGAACGGATCGTGGATACCTGAGCCATAGAAGATCCGTATGATTTCTCCGAAGCAGCAAGTTGGGCATCAGCAATCTGCCATGCAGCTTTAGCAGCATCGAGAGCCTGCGGGGTGGCAGCGCCATTTTTGCTCATCTTTTCTTTTCTCTGATAATCTCTCAGGGCCTGCCATTCTTTGGCCCTTGCCATCGTGATATTCTCCTTCACCGAACCAGAATTGAGACCGGCTACTATTTCACTGAATTCTGATGCTGACACCTGTTTCTTGCAAGACAGTAATTCGGTCTGTGCAGCAAGAACCGCTGCCCGTGCCTCCATGACCTGCGCACTCAAACTGGCTGTATCATAAACTACCAGGGTATCTCCTCTCTTCACCTTCTGATTATCCGTAAACCGGACCTGACTGATATATCCTGTCACCATCGTGCGAAGCGGAATGATGTTACCGTCAATCTGTGCATCATCCGTCGATTCGTGACACCACGAATCATATCCTAATTTTAAAACCAGGCCGAGAACGATGATCCCTGCTATTGCTCCCATATAAATGACTGTCCGGGAGATCTTTTTCTTTTTACCCTTATTATCCATATTCCGTTTCTCTCTCTAATTGTTTTTATTCAATAATGTCCTCATCTTAGCCATATCCATAGAAAACTCTATCCTATGAATCGATTGACCGATCATCGCTCGGCTGATGTCATTCAACTTAATCAGATAATCAGCCAGTGTTATGGAACCGTTCTTAAGTTGAGAGGCTGCAACTTTTTTCACGTTCAGGCGAATTTTCACGATGTCATTATCACTATCCATCAGCCCTTTATTCTTTAAGACATCAATTTTCAAATCCTCAATCTGTTTGTCCATGTTTAACTCATAAACAGATTGTCTGTTTTTTACAAGTTCTCTGTTCAGTTCGACCATCTTCTTTTTATGGCCATTATCATATAAAGCAGCAATATTCCAAGTCAGCGAAACGCCAACGATTCCTGAAAGATGAGTCGAATAGTTCATGACATTAAGTCCCGGACGGCCATAATAGCCATTTGCAAAAAAGGAAATTCGGGGAAGTGCCTCCCGCCTCAACTGATTCAATTGACAATCTGCACCCTGCAACTGTTCTCCGAACACTCTGTAGTCCGGCCTGTTCGTATAATTACTGTTTTCCACATCCTTCACTTCCGGGAGATCCAGTACGGTTGTGGTATCAACAGATTGCCGGGTATAGGAAGATAATTGTACACAGTACTGGCATTGTTGCATTAACAAAGCCATTTTCTGCTGTCGGAGTTGGATAAGATCTGCATCTATTTCCTGAAGATCGGTACGAAGGGAAACGCCACTCTGAATGGCACAGGCAATATCCTTCTTTCTCTGTTCCAGATCATTCTGCCGGAAACGAATGATTTTGATTTGTTCCCTGTCAACCAGTATGGACTCGAATAAAGTATTGACCAGTTCCTCTACTTGCAACATAGAAGATTTTATCTGATCAGATTGAATCTCTCCGTCTATGGCCATCTGCTTTTTCCGGACGCGGCTCATTCCTCCGTCATAAATCAACTGAGAGATCCCCATCTGCCCCTGATACTGTAACTTCCTGGCCTGGCTCAGATCAAGTCCGAATTCCTGAACGATACTTTCGGGCATCTTCAAAGAGTAAACCTCTGACTGGCAGGTCCCTTTACCAGAGACAGATACCTGAGGAAGCCAGTCGGTGCCGAGATTCTTCACCGACTCTAAGTTCTGCAACTTCGTCAAACTTAATTGCCTTGCAAAAGGATAATTGACATAAGCACTACGAACAAGTTCGTCTAATGTATAATGCTTTACCCCCTGAGGGAAAGCGATCGAAAAAACACACATAAAAAGGACAAGTACACTACCCGATTTGTACCTTTCTCTCGCTGAGAATTTGAGCAGTTTCATCATAAAATATTCTTATTTTTTCTTACGTTGCAAAGATACTGCTACATCAATGGCAACCGATAACGTAAAAAGAAATAAAAACAACGCTATAAGAAATAACCTATAGTAGCATAAGAACTCCTATTTGAAATTTTTCGGAGACAAACCAAATTTCTTCTTAAAAGCCACGGTAAAGTGTTGAGGATTCTTATATCCTATCTCATCTGAGACTTCCGAAATGCTCTTGCCGCTATCCATCAGCAGATATTTTGCCCTTTCCATACGCAGTCCATTATAATAAGCAAAAATTGTCGTATGAAACATCTCTCTAAATCCCCTTTTTAAAGTCTGCTGATTCGTACCTACTATCATTGCCAAATCGATGATACGTATTTTCCTTTGATAATTCCTGTCAAGATATTCTCTGGCGGCAATGATCTTGTTCTGCTCTTCTCTCTTCAAATCAATCTTTTGTACCGGACAATGACTCTTCGTCTGCAAGAGAAAAAGCTCAATGATCTTAGCTTCGATATAAGATTTTCTCAGCTCCCCTTTGAAGGAATTATGACATATATCATAAATGACACTAAACATCTGTGGTGAGATCGGCTTGATCGGACTGATGCATGCAACTTTCCCCCCGAAAACATCCGGCATTGTCCCCAGCTCATTCCACATTCCCCGGGGGAACAATCTGCTCACAGCATCTTTCCCCATCTTTATTTCCAGAAAAGAAAAAGGATTAACGTTGTCCTTATACAACCGGTGCTCACCTGAAAAATCCATAACATGAAATACGGTCTGAGAATTCGGAGACAGGATTATCTCTCTGCTTTTAAAAAGGGTCTTGCTAACTCCATTAAACTGGAAATGAAGCTCCATGAAATTATTCCTTTCATGAACTTTCACCCTTTCATCATGATCAAAACTAATATCCACCCAACGTATTTCGATATCCTTCGATGATAAGATAATGTTTTCAGACCGAACATCATGATTGATCTCTCCGAATTTTCTGTACTGAATATTTTCCATATCTCTATATCCAATAACAAGTCACTTACATTAAGTTGTGGCAAAGGTACATGATTAATCTTTTATCGAGAATACCTAAAAATGATGATTCTATCCGCACCTTCACTTTAATCATGCATTTACCGCTACGGTCGTCGGACATCTTCTTTCTTCCGTGAACATATTAACCGGACGATGCCAGCTATTTATTCTATAGATCCAGTTTTTCACGCAACAGCTTATACCCCGTTGCACTGACACGGATAGAGGTACCATCAGAAAGTTGCAGCAATTGCTTTTGCCCATATCGTTCTATTTTCAGTATCTTAGAGAGGTTGACGATGTATGAACGATGAACCCTGACAAACCGATCCTGAGGCAAGCAGGTTTCGTATCTCTTCATGGTCTCACTTTTAAGCCAGTGCCCTTCTTCCGTATGTATTGAGACATAATCATCCTCTGCTTTCAAAAACACGATGTTTTCTACCGGGATAACCTTTATCTTCTGTCCCACCCTGATCGTTACCCGTTCTATTTGCTCATAATGAGCTGGCGTAAGATGGTCATTGTCTCTGTCATACGTCTCATCAATATTGCTATCATGAAGTGACTCTCCCACATTTTCGGGTTGATTACTTAAATAGTACCCGCGAAATGCCAGATATATTGTTATCTGGCAAAAGACACGAGGGACAAGTTGGGAAACAAATGCGCCAAAATATTCCGGATATACAATATCTGCGATGAATAGTTCAAAGCCTGAAAACAGAGTCAGGCAGGCGACGCAATAGG